>JBJMOA010000153.1:0-20982 GCA_045803975.1 Gemmatimonadaceae bacterium | reverse complement strand
GCGTCGTACGAATCGGGGCCGAGCAACACCGCCATGCGATCGTGAAAGCGGCTGTACCAGTCGTCGGCGTCTTTGACGATGACTGTACACGACCACATTTCGTCGCCGCTTTTTCGATCGTTCCAGCGGTCCCATAGGCCTGCCATCGCGAACGGGATGTGATCGCGGTGCCTGATGAGATGTGGGATCTTGTGGTTCTTCTCGCCGACCCACTCGATGATTCCGTCGACTACCACGAGGCAGCGTTGACTCCGCCACGCTTGCCGGAACGTCGGCGCCGATGCAACCGTCTCCAGGCGTGCGTTGAACGCCGAGTAGTGTGAGTCGAAATCGCGGATGGCGTCGCGGGAGGCGAGTTTTGAAGGAATGAGGTTCCAGTGCATGGTGCGGAGCACTCGCTCGCGCAGGAATGGGTCGTAGTAGACGGCCGGAATCTCTTCCCGCGGGTTCAGATTGTAGCGCGGCTTCCAATCGCTGGGCGTGAATTTTTTCGTGTAGCCGTAAAGCTTTTCGGTGATGCCATCCGGGTTTACCACGGTCGCGCGTCCGCACATACGGCAATACTACTCCTCCGGGACGGGTGCGCTCAAGATCGAAAATGCGAGCTGTCGCTCAGAGCGCGGGCGGACGCTCGCACACCATCAGCAGCGCGCGACCATCGGGAGTATCCACTTCCCCGACTCGTCGAAATCCTGCCTTCTCGTAACATCTGATTGCACGGAGATTGTCAGGCGCGGGATCTGTCTGGATGCGAGTGATCGCTGGATCTTCGAACAGCCGGGCCACGAACGCTTTGACCATCGCCGTTCCAATTCCGCGATTGAGGTCCTTGGGATCAGCGAGGAACTGATCGATGCCGCTGACACCGGGATCGCGTTCATCGGGCCACCAACCATCGCCCGCCTCTGCGGCCATGTACGATTGAACGAAGCCAACGGGTCGGCCGCGTTGCCACACGATATACGCGCGGAGCGACGAGACGTCGGTAATTGTCGGCAAGTACTCGTGGCGGATTTCCTCGAGTGACCGCGGCGAGTCCCAGACCGCTGCGACATGCGGCCGTGCGAGCCAGGTGTGGAGCATTGCAAAGTCGTCCGCGGTTAACGGACGAAACTCGAATTCAGGCATCAGCGCACGACAACTATTTGCGCCGCGCGCTCCGTCGTTTGACGCCGCTTTTGGTTCGAGCCGGCTTTCCCGATTTAGCGCCTGGTTTCGCGCCGCGTTTCTGCTTGCCGGGCTTTATGAAGCCAATACGCGGGGTCGGACCATTGCGTCCGGGAACTGAGTACGCGAGCACGACGATTCCACTCCGCGGAAGAATCTTCTGATCGGCAAGTACGAGCTCTGTCAGCTTGCCAGGCGGGAGGACCGGGATCCCAGCTCCGAGAAGGACCGGCATAACGGCGAGTTCTACTGTGTCCACCAATCCTGCATCGAGAAGGGATCGAAAGAGAACGCCGCCGCCAAAGAGCCAAATGTCGCGGCCAGGCTTCTCTTTCAGCTCCGCGACGACTTTAGCCGGATCGTCGTTGACGATGCGAATGCCTTTGTGTGAGGCCGCGGGCAATGTTCGCGAGAAGACAACGACGTCGAGTCCGGGCATGGCGCCGTTTCCACCCTGTGAGGCGACGAGGTCGTATGTCTTGCGTCCCATCACCGCCGTGTCGTATGCCTTGAACATAGCGCCAAAGTCTATCGACGGGTCCGCTACGATCCAGTCGTACTCGCCGTTCGGTCCGGCAATGAATCCGTCAAGGCTCACAGCTACCTGGTAACGCAGTCGTCTGGTCATGGATCAACTCCTACTTTCGATATCAGCCAGCTAGGGACGTTCGGCAGATCGCGAGCGTTCGGCTTTCCGATATCCGGTTCGTTCGCCGGCGCCGAGCGATTCGCGCTCCATGCGATCGAGCAGTTCCTCAACCGTGACAGGGTGCGCGGCTTCGTCTCGCTGCGCCAGTATCATCGTGCCGGCTGCCGTAATCCCGCCGAACAACGCTGAGTAAACTGCGTCATCAAGAACCAGATGCCAAGGCACCAAGGCGCCGCCCGAAATAAGGTTCATCGTTTGGAGGAAGCCGGGCACGAACAGGCCGGCAACAATTGCCCCTCCGACACCGAAGCGGAGCCAGCTGATTTCCGAAAGGCGCTTTCCGCGGTATGCGACACCTATGTAGGCGAAGAAAGCTGCTCCTGTAATCGCGCCGGCAACACCGATTCTAATGCCCATGCCGAGGCCATCCAGCAGAGCGTTACCCAAGGGGATTTTGTCGAGCAGCCGCAGTGCTGTGGCCATGGCAGTTCCAAAGGTGCCCCAGGCCACGCCCCACACCAGCGAATTTCTGAACATGGCGCGCAGGCGTGTGAATCTGTTTTCATCAGGCATCAAAGCTCTCCCGGGGCCCCGTCAGTGATTACTAGAGTCTACTTTGCATCGCAAAGTAGACCTCGAGGATCTCGTTTTCAAGCGCGCCTCGGTCGACGAGGTCGCACGTGAGGGCCAATTTGGGCTGTCGTTGGATAACGGGTATGGCGGATGATGAACCGCGAACTCCTATGGCGCTGCCGTCGTTACCTGACTGAGGACACGTTGCCAACGCCCCTCGCGCAGGACCCACACGGTGGTGATCCAGGCCCTCGCGCCATGGTCACCTGCTGTCAGCCGCGTTAGAACACCAACATTTCCGTACACGCTCACGTGCCACTCTCGTTGTCGCTGTGATAGCTGTTCGGCGGTCGCCTGGACCTTTGCAGGGCCCCGTTTCACCAACTCGTCACGTAGCTGCGCCTTAGTCCGCGACACGCCAGACGCATCCACGCCGATGAATTCATCGGCGGTTAGAAAATCCACAGCTGCAACGTCGGCCGCGTTGTTGGCTGTGATTTGGGCCTTCTGAGCAGCGATCACTGCCTGTTCTGCGGACGAGCCACCGAGTCGCACCGCACATCCGGAGCTCAGGAGAAGACATGCGACCGCGCAGGAGGCCGTTCCTTTAGATACCGTCGTCATCGGTCGAACATGGTCATACAGAAACTCATCTCGCCAACGTACGAGTGATGTCGCCGTCCAACTAGTAGTTATATCGCCGCGGCTCTACTCGCCGCCACCCTGCCTTCTCAGGGCGCCCAGTTGTGCCTGCTGCTGCAGCGTGAGCAGGTTCTTGATCCGGATCATCAGCGAGAGTTGCGCGTGCTTCACCTCGCGCTCCGCCGCGAGCACTCTGTCGACCTGGGCCAACACTCTTGCCTCGTCTACGGATGCCGGTTCGATCAGCCGTCTCAGGTTTTCGACTTCTCCGCTCATCCTGAACTGAAGATCGATGAACTTTCCTTGCGCATCCTTCATCGCCTCCTGCAACGACGAGCGCTGGCGATCCGTGAGGCCGATCGCCTGCTGGTTTGCCATTACCAGCTCGGGCGGAAAGAGATAACGCGCCAGCGGATCACCGTCGGGCCGTCCGGGTCCACACTGGATGCCGGGCCTTGGCACACCGTCGATCACGCACATTGGCTCACGCGTTGGCTGCTGGGAGGATGCGCGTGACGCTGCGCAGAGAACAAGGGCGATTACGATCGCTGTCTTTTGCATTGTGAATCTCCTTTTCCGTACTGTTAGTCCATCCGGCTCTTGAGTGTCTCTGCGGTTACGCCATCAAATACCGACGAGAAGAGCGGAGGCGGATCGAGCAGCTCGCCGCCCGGCACGCGAAGCAGGCCGGCCGTCGGCGACTGCCATTGAGTGATCCACTGCGCCTCAGTCGTGATCCCGACAGTGTTTCTTCGAACACGCGGTCTCTGGAGGAGAAAGGTGGCACCAACGATCGCGCACACCGCTGCCGCCGCTGCCCACCAGCGCATCGCCCTGGCGCCACTCCCCGAACGGACCGCCGCGCGCGACTCGGCGCGACGCCACAGTGCATGGAATTCCGGCTCGCTCCGAGCATCGTACTCGCGCAGCGCGTCGAATCGCGCATGCAACCCTTCGTCGTCGGTCTCTCTCACGCCTCACTCTCGCGTCTCAGCTTTTCTGCGAGCGCCTTCTTGCCACGCTCGTAATGGGTTCGCGCCGAGCCGAGCGACACATTCATCACACGCGCAGCTTCTTCGATGGTCATGTCGTGATAGAACACGAGCTGCAATACCTCCTTCTGACGCCGCGACAACGCTGCCAGCGCAGCAAGTAAAGCGTCGCGTCGATCTGAATCTTCAGCCGCTACATCGGCGCCGATCCCTGGGTCGGCAAGTTCGATCGCCGCTCCAGAGTCTGCGCGCCGCGACCACGAGAGCCGTCGTCGGCGAAGCTCACTCCGCGCCGTCCACCGAATGACGCCGAATACCCACGTCTTGAGGCTCGATTCGCCGCCGAACTTCGCGCGCCCTGAAACAATCCGCAGGTAAACCGTTTGCAGAACTTCCTCCGCCAACTCGCGGTCACGCCCGCAACACGCGAGGGACCATCCCCAGCTCTCGCCGTGTACACGTACCAGCTCTCGTTCCAACTCGGTCTGTTCCATCACGTTGATCCGGGGCTGGAACGTTCTGTCGCTGGTAATGAGTGTCGGCAGCAGCGTATCCATATGACAGGCGGCAGAACTAGGGTTGGCAACGCATAGATTGTATTTAATGTGGCCCCAGGCATAACGATGTCCGAGTTCTTTCAGGACGCACCAAGGCTCGGGAACCAGTACGACGACGATGCGCTGCTGCGAGCCTATCTTCGCTGGCGCCTGCCTGCAAAGATGCTCGCCGATGTGGAGCCCGATCTACGCCGGCTCGGACAGCGCGCTGTAGCCGACATCCTCTCGCTCGGCGAAGCTGCTGAAGCGTCGCCGCCCCGACATGTTCCGTACGACGCGTGGGGCCGGCGCGTCGATCGGATCGAGACGAGCGATGCCTGGCGTGAGCTCGACCGGATTTCCGCTACGGAAGGAATCGTCGCCACAGGCTACGAGCGCGCTCACGGCGCACACTCGCGGATCGATCAGTTCGCGCGGCTCTACTTATTCGCGCCATCGTCGGCGCTGTATAGCTGTCCACTCGCAATGACCGACGGCGCGGCGCGTTTTCTGGAAGTCCACGGTGACGACGCCACCCGCGTAGTGTTCAAGCACTTGACGTCCCGCGACCCGAATCAGTTCTGGACATCCGGCCAATGGATGACCGAGCGCACTGGAGGGTCGGACGTCGGGGGCACCTCGACGATCGCGCGCTGCGAGAGCGGCGACACCTACCGCTTGTACGGCTCCAAGTGGTTCACGTCGGCGACGACATCGCAGGTCGCGATGACGCTCGCGCGGATTGAGGGAGGGCAGCCCGGAAGCCACGGACTCAGCGTCTTTCTCATTACGCTCCGCGATAGCGACGGCATGCTACGCAACATTCGCCTCGATCGCTTGAAGGACAAGCTCGGTACGCGAGCACTCCCAACCGCCGAGTTGACACTGGACGGCACGCCGGCACAGCTCGTCGGTGGCGCGCGTGATGGCGTGCGGAAAATTGCAACTCTCTTCAACATCACGCGCGTCTACAACGCGGTCGCCGCCGTCGCGGGAATGCGTCGCGCGATTGCCCTCGCAGGCGACTATGCCCGAAGGCGCCGCGCCTTCGGAAAATTGCTTGTCGACCACCCGCTGCACGTCGAAACGCTGGCAGACATGCACCTCGAGCTACGTGCGGGATTTCTTCTCGCATTCCGCGTCGTCGAGCTCCTCGGCAAGGACGAGTGTGGTGAAACAACCGAAGCGGAATCACAACTGCTGCGATTGCTGATTCCGATCGCCAAGCTCTACACGGCGAAGCAGGCCATCGCTGTCGCGAGCGAGGCATTGGAGGCGTTCGGTGGTGCTGGATACATCGAGGACACGGGTCTCCCACGTTTGCTTCGCGACGCGCAGGTGCTCTCGATCTGGGAGGGCACCACCAACATCCTCAGTCTCGACGCATTGCGCGCGATGGACCGCAGCGACACTCTCGCGACCTGGATTGCGGATGCCAGGCGCCGGCTCAGCGAGATCAACTCCCCCGAACTACGACTCCCGACCGAACGCATAACGCGCGCGCTCCAAGATATCGAAGAATATTCAGTGCGCTCCAATAGCTCCGGATCAGAGTTCCAGCAGGCGGGTGCACGCGCATTCGCCTTTAGTATTGCACGCACCGAGGCGGCATTGCTGCTCACCGACTTCGCGTCCGCGCAGCGAAATCGCGCGGCTGTCGCGGCGGCCGTACGCTGGTGCTCGCGTGGGCTCGTGACGCTCTTGGATTCTGACGCTACCTACCGTGAGGAGTCCGCCGCAATCGAGAAAGGCGAGTGACGTTGCCGTCGAGCGGCGACGGTCACCAATCCCCAGACCAAAAGCCAGATCACAAGCGTGTCGAGCGCGAACCCCTTCGGCCGAAACAAATCCTCACCAGGCGCGAGTTTTCCCATCACCGAGATACCAGGCGAATCGAGGAGAAAGGGAATCGGCCAACCTCCTTGTAACACACCTTGAGTACACGGATGGTGTGGCTCAGGTGCACAAAGCTCGTCGTTCCACATCGTCGGCGCCGCGCCGACGCGTTCGACTCGCACTGTTAGCCACGCCAGGCTGAGTGCCACTATCAACGTCAACCAGCCGGTCATCAACGTTCGGACAATCACGCGTAATCGGATTCAGCGCGGCCGAATTCCATAGCGGTCGAGGATTTCCTTCACGCGATCGATCGGAATAGCCTCGACAGTTCCGCCCTTTCCGCGCATGGTGGTCGCCTTGAACAGCGAGTTATAGATCGCCTCCTCTGTCGCTTCGATGACGGCCTCGTACAGCGCGGAGAGTTCCTCCGTGTTTCCGATCTCAGTCGTCGTGAGTCGGGCTGCATCACGCGGGCGACGTACGGAAGTCGCGGTGGAAAAGCTGATGACGTAGTCGCCAGAACCGTTGCTGGCGATCGAGCCGGTTCGCGCTAGCCCCATCAACGCTCGCGACGCCAGTCTCTTGAGGTTTCGGTCAGAAAGCGGGGCATCGGTCGCGACGACGATCATTATCGACCCGTCCGTTTTCTCGCGCATCGCGCTCGAGAACTTGTGACGCCCGAGCTCCCGCCCGACTGGCGCTCCCATTATCTGCAGAACTCCACCGAAGTTGCTTTGTACGAGCACTCCGACCGTCCACCCGCCGACTGACGCGGGAACGCGTCGCGAGGAAGTTCCAATTCCGCCCTTCCACTCGAAGGCGCGAGTTCCGGTCCCGGCGCCGACACTTCCTTCTTCCACCGGCCCACTACGAGCCGAGGTGAGCGCCTGTCTCACGTGAGCAGGCGTTATCGGACGAGAGCGAATCGCGACGTTCAGCTCGTAACCATCGTTCGTCTCGCCAACGACTGGATTGATCGAGCGAACATTCTGCATGCTGTCTTTGGCGAGCATCCACTCGACCATCGCGTCGGCGGCCTTCCAGACGCACAGCGTGCACGTGAGCAGAATCGGAGTCTCGAGCTCGCCCAGCTCGTTGACCTGTGTCGAGCCGAGCAGCTTTCCGAACCCGTTGCCGACGACAATCGCCGCCGGCACTCGCTGCAGGAAAAGATTTCCCGCGTGCGGAAGAATCGCGGTAACGCCGGTGCGTACTGAATCGGATTCGGTCACCGTGACCTGCCCGACGAGTACTCCCGGTACGTCGGTGATCGCGTTCAACGGACCGGGTGAAAACACCCCCGGCGCGACACCCAGCTCGCGCGCGCGCGGACGGGTCTGCGCTTCAACCAAAGCGGTTTGCGAAAGATTGGCGACGACGCACGCCACAAATATCGCGAACGATCTTCTCGTCATGTGTCCACGTCGGTTCGGTCAAACAAATCTTAACGTTCCGTGCCGCCCGAGCTAACCGAGATAGTGCTCCCAATCCCGGTTCGACCAGCTAAGTGTCGGCGCTGCGGGTAGGGGAGCGGCCAACTCGACTGGAGGTGGAGGCGGGATACTGAGCGCTGGTGGTGCAGGCGGCATCGCTGGAACGGGCGTCAGTGGGCCACCAGATGCCTCTCGTACGAACCCGACAGCATCTCCCGTCCGGTCACGGAAGTAGCCCTGGTCGAGCCAGCCGATGTGTTGGGCGCGATAGCTAATGACAGCACCGTTGTCCACGAATGCACGCGCTCGGCCGCTATGATCGTGCACGATATTCTCGTTCAGCCAGGCGACTGCTCTGCCGTTCCGATCGAAAATGGGCTCCAATTGCGGTGAACCTAGAACCGCCACTCCCTGATCAGGAACGCTCCAAATGCGCTCGTTGTCGCAACGTTCTGATCCCGTGCCAGGCTTGGCTCCCGCAATAAATAACGCGTGTCGACTCCCGTCTCCAGACGATACCCCCGCAGTCCGCCGAAGCGGTGCACGACCTGGACGCCTGGACGCCGGAGCGCCGCCGGATCGAACGGCGATTTTACCTCAACGAAAGTGTGCGACTTGATATACTTGCCGAACTCGAATTGCGTCGCGCGCAGGAAGTTGCCAACATCGGTCTGAATGTCGGCTGGCGTGATCGTGAACACGTCCGCGCCGAGTGAGCGCGCGGCTTCGCCGGCGACCTGATCCGCGGCAACGCCGAGCGCGACACCGGCGAGCTGACGACTGGCGAGAGCCGCTCCGGCGCCAACGAGGTTGCTGCCAGCCGCGCCGTTAGTGAGACCGGAGCCCTCGAGCTGCAGGAGCGATGACGATGACTGCCCGAAGGCGAGGTAACTCAACAAATCGGTCTGTGGAATCGGCGGCTGCGCATCGCTCGTGAGCGAGATGTTCGGTGAGTGCAGTGTGCCACCGACTACGATCTGAATGGAGATCGCTTCGCGGTTTGGCTGCCTGACGATGTACTCCGCCGTTCCCTGCAGCGTCGGATTCAGCTCGGTCGAATTGATGAACGTCGCGGACCCGCGCTTGATGTTGAAGCGACGCGTCAGGAAGGTGTATTCGCCGCGCTCCGTGAGGAGGACGCCATCGATGACGAGTGTCTCCTTGGCGCGATTCACGTGCACACCAAGATCGCTTTCGCTGTAAACCTCGATGTTCGCTTCGCGCGAGCGAACGAACACGTCGCGATCGACACGCAGATTCACGTCCATTCGCAGGTTTGCCAACAGCGGCGACTGGCTCGGAAACAGCTCGCGATCGGACATGACCGCGGTGTCGATGACGTTGAACAGCGCAGGGTCGCCGGCTCCGATCAGGTTCTTGTTATCGGAGGGAGGGATGTACACCACGCCCTCCGTGATGCGCACGTCACCGGTTACGTGCGCATCCTTGTATGGGCCGACCATCGCCAGATTCGCGCGCACCCGCAGGTTGCCGCGCTCGTTGTTCATCACCTGCGCATTCTGCGCTGACAACCTGAGATCGAAGCTCGGCGCCGTCAGCGACTTGAGGCCGACTCCACCAGTGACCACAATGCGGCCCCTGCTGTTGGCGACGACCGAGTCAACGACAAGCGTGTCGCCAAGCATTCTGATCGACGCTTCGATCGCATTGAGCGTGATCCCGGCTGGGATTACGCGCGCCTGACCTTCATGCAGCCCGAACTGACCGGAGAGCTTCGGATTGTTCAGCGTCCCCGCAATCTTGAAGTTGCCGCTCGCTCGACCCTTGAGGTTCGATACGTACTCGCCAAACTGCGGCACCATCTCCATCGGTAGACTGTCAGCATTGATGTTGAGCGCGATCTCGCGGTTGGCGGGGAATCTCGATCCGGTCACGCCAGTGATCGCGAGATTGATGGGCACCGTCCCCTCCGCCACCACGAACGGCGCTTCGCCCGGCCGCATTGCCTCCGCGCGCCCCGACAACGTCTGATTCGCGTACTGCACGTTGCCGTGCACTTCGGGGACAGCCGTGCCATTGTACACGAGGTCTGTCGCGCCGAACACGCCCTTGAATTGTGGGTTCGCAAGCGTCCCGGTCGCGTGAACGTTGAACGTCACGAGCCCACGCGCATTGATGTCGCTCTGCGTGAGGCCGATCACGTCGGCGACGTTGAGATTGTCGACCGCGAGATCGAGGTTTGCGCTCCCCTCTTTTGGAATGAACCCGTTGACGTAGATGCGCCCGTTGTTCAGGGTGTTGCGCAGCTCGAGGCTATCGACGTCCACGCCAGCCTGCCCCCAATGCAACGCGGCGGCGTGGGTGCTCGCCCAGAGACTCGTGTCGAGCTGCAGTTTGAGATCGTTGAGCGTCAGCGCGTTGCGAACTTTGTCGAGCGTGAACGCTGCGTCAGCGCTGTAGGTGCGCTGGGTGTCCTGATTGACGACGAGCTGTAGAGTGCCGTTCGGCTTGCGATAAGTGAGCTTCGCGCCGACGCTGTCGAGATCGAAGCCGGCGGCGTTCACATCGCGCGCCTGTGCATTCAGCCGCACTTGCGACTGCGGAGTGCGTGCGTTGATCCAGTCGTAGTCAGCGGTGAACGAGCCGACGGTGTTCCCGCGCGCAACGATGTTCGAGCCCGACGCCGTACCCGCCAGACTAAAATTCTTGATGTTGCCGGTCGCGGTTCCATCGGCCCGCAGACTTCCGGACACCTCGCTCTTCGATATCGCCTTCGGCGTGTCGACAACCGTCCGCGGAAGCTCCATGCCCGTCGCCGCGCGCTCGACTTCGGTCGCGCGCGCAATTCGTGAGGAGTCGCTGCGGGCTTTCTCGAGGCGGCTAGCGAGAATTCCTGGACGCGGCCGTACGACGCCGGTGTCCTGGCCGATCAATCCGGCAAACGTCGAGAGCGAATCGATTGCCACGTGATAGCTCAGATTTCCGCTGCGCGCCGTAGTCAGTCCAAAAGTGCCCTTTGCTTCGACCAACCCCTGCGGTAGCTCGACGGCGAGCGTGTCGACGCGCGCCAGGCCATTCGCGACAGCGACGTTGACGTTCGCGCGATTCACCGCGACGGTATCGATGCTCGACGCACTCACGCTCGCGACCAATTGCGCCTGCATCGTCGCCGGATCAAATCCACGGCCGCGTGCGGACCCGACAGCGTTGATCGATGTCGTCGGAGCTCTCGCAATGATCGCGTGTGTATTCAGATCGCGGGTGTTGAATTCGAGATTGTAGCCGGTCGCCTGGCTGGCCAGATCCATGGTTCCGCGCACGTCTGCGAATCCACCGCCGGCGATAGTCATCTGCGTATTGATCGCGAGGTTGTTGACTGTCCCTCTCACGTGCAGCGGACCGCTCGCGCTGCCGCGCAGGCCCACGCTCGGCATGAATCGGCCGAGTGTGACGAGCGAGAGCGGATGCATGCGCGCGTTGAAATCGAGCCAGGTCAGTCCCGTCGCGCGGATCGCAAGCCGACCAGTGGCGTGCGACACCGCACCGCGATCGACGTGGGTGACATCGCCCACCGCTGTCATGATCGCCGCTGTCGATCCATTGAGCGTCGCATTGCCACTCAGTGTTCCGTTGAGGAAAAACTTCGGCGCCACCGCTTTGGCGAGCCCCGTTTGCAGCGGCATCATCCGCGTGCGGAGATCGCGTGCGGTAAAGATGCCGTCGGCCAGTCCCATTATGCCGACTCCGGCGAGACGACTCCGTCCGGAGATCGGGTCGTCGACAGTCACGTCGCCATCGATTCTGAGCGAGTGTTGTCCACCGTCGAATGCCGCGCGACCGGCCAGGAACAGTCGGCGCGGAAATGTCATTCCCGGGAAAAGACGCGTCAGCAGTCGGGTGTCGAGATTGGAGAAGCGAAGGTTGGCGTCGCGATACTCGAGCGTGTCGGTCACGATCGCCTCGAGCTTACCGGCTACGTGCGATCGCTCCAGTGTGACGTCCATGTTGCGCGTGATGTAGATGCTCTTGTCGCCAATCCAGTCGAGTCCGAAATCCAGCTTGCCCGACCCCGATTCGGGAAGACGAATCCACGCCCAGCGTATGTCGCGCGGATCGATCGGGTCAGCGTGCAGGCGGAGATGCAGGTCGTTGTTCGAGAGAGTGTAGCGTCCGTCGCCTGCCACCTTCGTCGCCGGGAATGCGGCACGCGCGCCCTTCCACCAGACGGAGTCACTCGTGAACTCGAACTTTCCAGTTAGCCCACGTACGTCGGCGACCGGAGGCCTGAATGGCGCGGCTATCATTTTGAGCGCGGCTACATCCATGAGGTGCGTCTTGAACGCGGGATCCTCCAACCGCACCAGCGGAAAGATGCCGTTGATCTGGTGGAAGCCCATCTCCTTCTGGTAGCCGTTCTTTACCTGAATGACCTTGAGCCGCTCCTCCGGCCCCAGCGCGCGGCGCACCGCATCGTTCCGTTCAGCGGCGGTGAGATTGGGATCGGGCTCCCACGGCGAGCGAACCGTCAGGTCACTTGCGATAACGGTGACGTCGCGGAACCGAATCCACTTCCCCCAACCGGTTTTTCGTGGGCCGGCTTTGGTCACCGTATCACGGGGGAAGATCCGCTCGTAGTTCCATTTGCCGCCCGGCGGTCTATCGAGGACGATCTCCGCGCGCACCAGCTTTACCTCGTAAAAATCGATCTTCTTGCCGAACAGCGTACTCAGGCCGTATCGCGACCAGAATTCTCCAACCTTGACGAATGGTGCGCGCGCGCTGTCGGTGATTACGAGATCGTGGAGCGTAAATCCACGCAAGAGATTTCCGGTGACCTTCCCGATGTGCACGAGGCCGTGACTGTTTTTGCGGAGCACGTCCTCGGCGTAGCGGCGGATGCGCTCGCGTCCCCAATCAGTATTGGTGACGAGCAATACCACGCCCAACAACAGGAAGACAACCACAACGACGGCCGCCAGTAGGCGCAGCCACCACCGACGGTTAGAACGCTTCGCCGATGGAGAGGTGGAGGACCATCCTATTGAGGATGCCACCCCCTCGTGTAGGGGCGTAGGTTCGTCGCTGCTGTAATGTGACGAGCGTCTTTTGGCCATTCACTACGTTCTCGGTGACAACCGGCAGGGATTCGCTACGCCCTGGGCTGATCCCTATATCGGCACGGATTGGGCCTACAGGTGAGCGGTAGCGCACCCCAAATCCGGGAGTTATGGCCCCCCTGCGGGCCGCAAGCGCAGGATTGGTGTTCTGGCGGACCAGTCCTGCGTCAACGAAAGCGGCGCCCATCAACTCCCGCCAGAGGGGGAACCGGGCCTCCACGCTTCCTTCGATCACGAAATTTCCGCCCAATGGGCGTGGCTCGAAATCGCGATCCTTGAGATTGGCGACGTTCGGATCGCACAGGGTCACATCGCTCCCCGACGTGCAGGCGACGTTCATGCTATCGCGCGACTGGAGTGTTCCGATCGGCACCGTCAATACACGCGGCCCCAACTGATTCTCGGCGAAGCCGCGCACCGAGTGCGATCCGCCCGCGTAGAACCGTTTCCTTGGGTGAAGCACTGAGCCACCCAGTGATCCTCCGACGCCAACTGCTTCGACAGTGCTCCCAAGCGAGTTCACAACACCGACCAGCAAATGGGCACCGATCACGCCGCGACTTCTTATCTGGTAAAACGCCGCGCCCTCCGCCGTGGCGCGGTTGTATCGGAAATCTGACAGTGTGAATGCCGATGCGTGCTCGACGTTTCCGCTCGTACGAAATCCGCGGTTTGGTGAAAATGGATCGTTGGTGCGATCCATCGTCGCGGTAATCGCGAATGGCGAAAGTCGCTGATTGCCGCGCAGGGACTGGAGCGTCGGCGCATCGCACACGCCATAGTTGATGCAGAAGTACACGTCGCCCGCATCGACTTTGCTGATCTCGAATCGGTAGTTCGCGCTCGCCGGCGCGCGCTCTGTCAGCTCGCGTGTGAACGTCAGACTCGTTCCGTATCCGCGGTCGACGTAGATGCCAGGAGCGCTCCGGCGGTGCGTGAAGAGACTCAGCGCGAGCTGGTTGTGCGGCGAGCCGAACCAGGGTTGGCGGAGATCGATGCTCGCGTTGTAGGTGGGAACGAAGTAGCGGGACAGGCTGCTCGTCTGTGGGACGCTCGGATTGCGAAAGATTCCGCGTCCACTGAGTGATTTAGCGAAGAGATTGCCGACGACACCCTGGACGTCGAGCCGGCGCGCGCTTCCCATGAAGTTGTAATGAGTGAAGCGGCTTTCGACCTGCACGAAGTCGACGGTGTTGAACCCGGCGCTCACCCTCGCCTCGCGCGGCGGAGATTCGGTCACCGTAACGATCACGACCTTCGCGGAATCGGGGGTCGCAATGTCGATTGGCGGACGCGGCTCGATCGCGGCCCGTCTAAAGAGATTGGATTCGTAGAGTGCTCTCTGGCTGCGCAGCATCTCCGAGCGCTTGAAGATGTCGCCGATGCTGAAGGTGAGTGACTTCCTGATCGTCCGCTCGCTCACATCTTCGTTGCCACTGATGACGATGTCTTCGACCGTCGTCTTGTACTTCGGAACCAGCGTAAGCGTCACGACCGCTGTGCGGGCAACGGTGTCCAGCACGATCGTGGTATCGACTTCGGCGTCGGCATATCCCTTGTCGAACAGGCTGTTTTGAAGTCGCACGCGCGAAGAATCAAGCCTGATCAAGTTGAGTGGGCCGTTCTTGCCAAGCGCCATGCGGCGGTTGATCTCGCGCTGCGAGAGCAGCGTCGGCGTTGGCTGATCGACGATGATGTCGGAGACGATCGTCGGGGGCCCTTCACGAATCCCGAACGTGACGCCAACCTGATGACGGCCCCTCGGCACGACGGCGGTGTCGACCTCCGCTTCGCGGTAGCCGCGCTTCCAGTAGAACACGAGGATGCGCAACACGTCTCGCTCGAGCTCTTTACGATCGAGGTATTTTCGGGTGAAGAAGTACTTCGATTTGCTGATCCAGCAGAACGGCTGGAGGATGAAGCCGTTGCAGTGCGACGCGGTGGTGTAGATGCTCCGCAGGAGCTCGTCGGTCCGCACGACCTTCACGCCTTTCAGCGTGACATTTACGACTTCGGGATGTTCCTCGGTAGCCGGTCGTGGTGTCGGCGGCGTCGGCTGCGCTGAAGTCTGTTGTCCAACTAGCGACCCGGGACCTAGCAGAATCACCGCGACGATGATTAGGCCTGCGCGCCCTATAGCGCGTCCCGCATCCCCCGTCCCCCGTCCCTCTTCTTCCCGCCTCCCGCCTCCCGCCTCCCGCTTACAGCCCTTCCAGCAACGCGTCGTTACTCGGCGTCGCCGCGATGCGCTTGATGAGCCATTCCATCGCAGAACTGGACGGCATCTGCTGTAGACCGCGTCTAAGGGTGTAGACATGCTCTAGCTGATCAGGACGAAAGAGCTTGTCTTCACGACGCGTGCCGCTGGTCGAGACGTCGATCGCGGGGAAGATGCGTTTCTCGGAGAGCGAACGATCGAGCTTGATCTCGCAGTTGCCGGTGCCCTTGAACTCCTCGAAGATGACGTCGTCCATCCGCGATCCGGTCTCGACGAGAGCCGTCGCGATGATGGTGAGAGATCCGCCGCCGTGCTCGGGAGCGACCGAACGCGCCGAGCCGAAGAAGGCTTTCGGTTTTGCCATCGCGGAAGAATCGAGACCACCAGACAACGTGCGACCAGTGCCGCGCTCGACGGTGTTGTAAGCGCGTGCCATGCGGGTGATGGAATCCAGCACGATGACAACATCCTTGCCTAGCTCCACGAGTCGGCGTGCCCGCTCGAGTACCATCTCGGTGACATCAGTGTGACGCACCGCGGGCATATCGAAGCTGGAGGCAACAACCTCGCCATAGCCCCAGGTAATCATCTCGCTCACTTCCTCGGGACGCTCGTCGACGAGCAGAACGAGGAGCACTGCCTGCGGATGATTGATCGCGACGCCTTCGACGATCGCCTGGAGGAGCATGGTCTTACCAGCGCGCGCGGGGGCGACGATCAGCGCGCGCTGACCGTAGCCGATTGGCGCTATCAGGTCGATCGCGCGGCGTGTGAGCTCGGGTCCACCTTTGGCGGGGCGTCCCGTCTCGAGCTTGAGCTTGCGCTCAGGATAGGAAGCGATGAGCGATCCGAAATCCGGACGCCGTGCTGCTTCAGCCGGCGCGAGGCCGTTTATCTGCTGGACATCGACGACGACGATGCGATTGCGGTGATCGTGGCCGGTCGTCGCGAAAATCTGGTCGCCGCGACGCAGCATGTACTGACGCATGATCTGCGTCGGGACGTACGCATCGCCCGGCTCCGCGAGATAACTATTTGCGGCGCGCCGAACGAAGCCGCCTTCGCGCTGCGGGTCAAACCAGCCCGTCGTCTCTCCATCGGGAACAATCGGCGCGACTGGCGCGCGTTGTCCGCCGCCCTGCTGCTCACCGCGCGGTGCGTTGGGCTGCCCGCCTCCTCCGCCCCCACGTTGACGACCACGTCCGCGCTGATTGCGACCGCGACGTCCGTTGTGACGGTGATCGCGCTCACGCGGATGTCCGCCACCGCCGCCGTCGCGCTGCTGTCCGCCGCCGCCTGGCGCCTGCGGAGTGTAAGTCGATTGCTGTTGTGCCTGTGGAACAGCCGGCGGAGTGGCGCCGTTGGGCGGAGTCTCGACAGGTGGCGCTGAATTCGATTCGCTCGCCGCCGGTGGTGGCGGGGGCGTAGAAGGGGCGGGAATGGCTGGTGATGTCATGTTGTCGCGCGCGTCGGGGATTTGCGCTGCGTCGGGTGTTGGAGTGGAAGGATCCATTGGCTCCAGATACGGATCAACATCGCCGTATGATTCGGAGAAGGGAGTTTGTGGTTGATGACCGGACGGACGAGACCTCCGGCCGCGACGAAAAGGACGTCGGCGTTCACTCATGCAATTGTGGTGTGGCTGAGAAAAGTGCTACTCGAATGGCTCACGCGTATCGCGGGGAAAACTCACGCGAGGACCGGAACCCTATTCTGTATGGAATGGCGCGCTACTGGGCTGCGCTGGTGCAAGAATGGTACTATCCACCCTTGGAAATGTCCAGCCTGTTGATGTCAAAGCGGGCCCGTTGATGTCGGCACGGTCTAACAACAGCTTGTTGTCCTACACACAATATGACACTTGGTTCAATGCCTGAGCAACAAATCTCTTCCAGCGAGGACAGTCTGGTTGACCCTCTGCCCGCACTCGAACGCGGAGTGGCAGAACATCCTGATGATGCAAAGGCACTGGTCGCGCTGGCGAATCACTACTGGTTGATCGGCGCGGGTCCCGAAGTGGTCGGCGATCTCGCGTCGCGCGCGATCGCATCTGATCCCGACAATCGCGCCGCCTGGCACCTCTGGGCCCTAGCCGAGTCCAATCCACGAGAACGCGTGGCGCGCTGGAAACAAGTATCGACGCGCTTCCCAACAGATCAACTCGCGAAAGCAAATCTCGCCGACAACGCCGCGAGTCTCGCCGGCGCCGAGCACGACTATGAAGCCGTGGATCTGGCGATCGATACCTACGAAGAGCTGCTAGCGAGCGCCGAGCACCCGGACCAGCGCAGCGCGCTGGACAAGGCGATCAAGACCCTGAAAGGCTGGAAATTTTAACAGGGCACTGCAAGCTGAGAACTGCCCGCCCTTTAATGCTTCGTCGCTGACGCTGTGGCCGCGCTCGCACTCGGTCGTGCGACGACGGAAGGATTACCGTCAGAGACATACATGTTGCCCGATTGCTCGAGCTTGTTGATCGTCGCTTCGATCGCGTTCCCGATGACCTGAATGCGCGGCGTCGAGCCCGGATTGAACGCCGGATCATAGGGGCTGCGCATCGGCCCGCCCGATACCTCGAACACCACCGGCCAATCGTACGTGACGGTCTTGCCCGTTTTCGGGTCCGTCCATGATCCACGACTCGCGAGCGCGCGGTTCTTCGGCCACAATCCCTGCGGCAACGCCATCGCGCGGATCTTGTAGCCTGGAACCGCCGAATCGATTGCCAGTGCGTTGCGAGCGATTTGCTCCTGCACGAATGCGTCCGGGAATTTGCTCAGCTGCGCGTGCCACAAAGTGTGGTCGCACAATTCGAATCCGTTGTCAGCCAGCCATTTCACTTTCTGGAACCGCCAGCTCGATTGTTGGCCCTGAACGCCGCGATCGCCGAAGAAGTTGTGTCCCGCTGCTGCACCCGATAGCAGACAGAACACCGCCTTGTTGTTCCAGTCGGGATGGGTCTTCTTGAAATCGAGCCAGATGCCGATTCCGCTCGTCGGATCGATCTCGAGCTTTCCGTTGTTGTTGATGTAGCGGAATTGTTCCGGCGACGCGTCGTCGAACACGAACACCACCGGAGACATTCCTCGCGGAAGGTTCAGTTTCTTGTCGAGGACGTCGGACATGTTCACCGGCCGGTAACCGCGATTGTACAACAGCTCCAGATCCTTCCGGAACTGACCGCGCTCCCGCGCGTAGGCGCTGTTGTGGTCGGTAATGAGGTGATACTCGAGCACCATTATCCGCCCCAGCTCGTTCGGAACCCGGTTCGGGTTACCCGCCGCGGAACCTGCCGCCGCCCCGCCCGTAGTGGAAATTGGACCCGCGACGGCGCTGCCGGTGTCTGAAGTGGTAGCGCTTCCGGCCGTAGTATCGGCCGCGGCACTGTTATTGTTCGCTGCGGATGCCGATTGCGTCTCGCCGCGGGAGCAGGCGGCGACGAGAACGAAGAACGAAACGAGGACCGACCGATACATTTTGCCCAGCTTTGGTCAAAGATAAAGACGAGGAGGCGAGAGATTCTGCTCTCCCTCTTCGCAATATGCATTCTAACCGTCTACTTCACGGACGTTTGGCTGCTGACGTGCGGCTTCGACGGTTGTCCCTCTCCGCGCGCGATACAGACTTTCCAGCCCGATCAGGGCGGTAAAATCCTCGACCGCTACAATCGACCGATGGGTCGACTGGAGCTCGTCCGGCGCATCAACGTATCGCTCAGCTCGGTTCCGGATTTTGTCCGCCAGGCATTCATCGCGACTGAAGACCGGCGTTTCTACAAGCACGGCGGGCTCGATTGGCGTGGATTCTTTCGCGCGCTCGCGACCAATCTCAAAGCCGGTCGTACGCGCGAAGGATTTAGCACCATCACCATGCAGGTCGCGCGCAATACCTTCGCGGTTCGCAAGTATCCCGCGCGATCACTGCGCCAGAAGCTCATCGAGCTCCGACTCTCGAGATTGCTCGAGCGCTCGCTCACCAAGCAGCAGATCCTCGAGTTGTACTTCAACGTCATCTACATGGGGAACGGCGTCTACGGTGTCGAGGCGGCGAGCAGGGATCTCTTCGGCCGCAGCGTCAACCAGATCGACCTTCCGCAGGCGGCAATGCTCGCCGCGCTGCCGAAAGCTCCATCGGTGTACACCCCGCGACGCCATCCCGATCGCGCCCTGACGAGACGCAATCTCGTGCTCGGCCTCATGGTGAAAGAAGGATATGTCTCCGCCGGTAGACTTCCCGGGCTCCGCGCGCAGCCGCTGCGAATCGCGCGCGATGAATGGCGCCCAAAAGACCCAAACGATTCCTACGCGCTCGATGCCGTGCGCGCGAAGGTTGATTCCGTCATCCAGTCCGGTAACGCGGACATCGTCGATCTGATCGTTCGCACGACACTCGACAAGAATGCGCAGCTCGCCGCCGATCGTGCCGTGCGCCGACAGGCGGGCGCCATCCAATCCGAAGCCGGTCGTCGCGGACTCGTGCAGGGCGCGATGGTCGCGATCGATCCGCGCAACGGCGAGATTCGCGCGCTCACCGGCGGTCGTGTGTACGAGCGCGGATCGTTCAACCGCGCATTCCTCGCGCACCGCCAACCCGGATCCGCTTTCAAGCCGTTCGTCTACGCCGCGGCGATGGCCGCCGGTTATACGCCATCCTCCGAAGTCGATGACGATCCGATCGACGTCATTCAGGGGCGCGACGTCTGGTCGCCATCCAACTACAACGACGACTATTCGGGACGCATCACGTTCCGTAAAGCGCTGATCAAATCGGCGAATGCGGCGACGGTGCGCGTCAGCCAGGCGGTCACGATTCCGCGCGTCATCGACGCCGCGCGGCGCCTTGGCATCACCAGCCCGCTTCCCAATCTCCCTTCCATGGCACTCGGCTCCGCCGAGGTCACGCCGGTGGAGTTGGTGACGGCCTACGCGCCATTTGCGAATGGCGGATATCGAGTGACGCCAAGTATCGTGCGCAGTATATCGACTTCCGAAGACATCCCCATTTGGCAGGCGGACGAAATTGCGGCCAAGGATCGCAAGCAGGTGATGGATCCGCGCGATGCATATCAAGTGACATCGATGCTGCAGTCGGTGGTGGATTATGGTACCGGTCGAGTCGTGCGCGACTACGGCATTAGAGGACTCGTCGCGGGCAAGACCGGGACGACGAACAGCGGGACGGATGTCTGGTTCGTCGGTTACACTCCGACGATCGTGGCGGCGTTCTGGTTCGGCTTCGATGCCCCAGCTCCGATCAGCGGTGACGCATCGGGCGGTCGACTGGCAGCGCCGGCGTGGGCCGACTTCTACAGGACTGGCTGGCGGGAGACCGGATCGGTGAACGCGTGGAACCCACCGGCGGGAATGGTCGAGGTAATGATCGACCCGACGACGGGTTATCTAGCGACTCAATGGTGCCCGGTAACCCGCAACGAGTACTACAAACCGGAGCTTCCTCGACCGAACATTCCGTGTCCCGAGCACGGCCCGGACATGGGAGACGAGCCAAACGGCGACTGGCAGAATCAGCGCGACTGGTCGAACGATTTCGGAAAGAAAATCGGCCGCGCACTAGGCAAGATCTTCAAGTTCTGATTTTAGTTGCGAGCTGTGATCGGCTAGATCGCGTTTCGGGTCGAGGCCGGGTGCCTTCGTCGGGAGCTCTCGCCTGCCGCTTCGCGGCACCGCGCCGCCTTATAGCGGCGCTGGCTGCGGCCGCTCCCTCGGAAGGCACCCCGCCTCTCCCGCACAGATCTCGCGATTCGCACCCCGCGGAAAAGCAATCACTTGAAGATCGTGGCAAGACGCAACGGCCGGGCTTTTACGCTTCTCCGCGCGCACCGCGCGCGTGCAGTT
>JBJMOA010000152.1:0-11344 GCA_045803975.1 Gemmatimonadaceae bacterium | reverse complement strand
TCTGCGATGAGGCCGACCTTGAGGTGCCCGACGGGAATGCGTGAATGACTGCCGTGTAATCCGGTATACAAGCCGGAGCTGGCTTGTAGCTCGAGGATGTTGTGGCCGCGCTCGAGCGTCCAGATGCGCGCGAAGACGACGCTCAGATTCGCCGCGATAGCATCAGTACACGCCTGAAGAACTCGTTGGGTGCTGTCTGCCCGCGCGAGCAGATGATTGATTTCGGCGCGGAGTGTGGCTTCTCTGCTTCGCCGCGACGCGTTGTCGTCAATCGCGGTGCCATATATGCCTGTATCCGGAACGCGAACACTCGCCGGATCACTGTGTTGGAGCCCAGCTTCGATCATCCGGATTCTCACGCAACTGAACCGTATCGCGGTGAGACATTGCCCACAGGCCACTACGATGGGACTTCAGCTCCAGAACCGCCAGTAGTTCTGTGCTCCCTTTCCTATTTTTTACAATCCGCGGACAGCTGGTCAGTCGTCGAGGTGGATGATCCCCCGCTCGAGTCCCAGCGTCACGGCTTCGGTGCGGTCCTCGACGGCCAGCTTCGCCATCAGATGTTTGAGATGAACCTTGACGGTTCCCTCTGTGCGGCCGATCACTCGGGCGATCTCCTTGTTGCGGAGTCCTTTGGCGGCGAAGTGAAGAACCTCGACCTCCCTTTCAGTGAGATCGGCGCGCGGCGTGAATTCCGCCAGTTTGCTGGCGACCGCGGGAGGTATCACGCGCTTTCCGGAGGCGGCCGCCCGAATCGCCTGGACAAGCTCGCGACCGAGCATGTCCTTGATGAGATATCCGCACGCCCCCGCATCGAGCGCTCGATAAATATCGGCGTCACCGTCGTATGTGGTGAGTGCGAGCAGGCGGGCGGCCGGATGCGCCGAAAGAATCGACGCCATGGCGGTGATCCCGTCCATTACTGGCATGCGCAAGTCGATGAGCGCGACATCCGGCCGTTGAGACTCGTAGAGCGTGACGGCCTCCGCCCCATTCGCCGCTTCCGCGACAACCGTCATGTCCGACTCATTGGCGATCAGCGCGATTGTACCGGCTCGGACCACGGGGTGATCGTCGGCGACGAGGATGCGAATCGTCATGCCTCAAGAATGGCGGGCAACGCGGTACGCGCAATACCACGGACGAGTTATATCTAGGTATTGTCCCAAGGGGCGGAGCGAGCTACCCTACCGCCGCCTCGCAGTTGATCATCCACGGAATACCGAACCGATCGACGACCATTCCGAATCGTTCTGACCAGAATGTCTTTGCGATCGGATACACTACCTGACCACCGCTCCCGAGGCGCTCGAACAATCTCTCGGCGTCATCCGCATCTGTAACGTTCAGCGTGAGCGAGAATCCCTGCGGCTTCTCGTAGCGCTCCGGAGGGACGTCGGCGCCCTCCAACAACTTTCCGCCGATCCTCACGCTACCGTGCATGATCTTGCTGTCCCAACCTTCGGGCACGACGTCCGCCATTGGCGAATCAGCGTAACGGAAGAGGAGGCCTGGCGTGGCGCCGAGGACCTCCTCATAACATTTGAACGCTTCTTCGCAATCGCCTTTGAAGCTGACGTAGGCGGAAACTTCCAGGTGTGAGTCCGTAGTGCGCATTCTTTATCTTACGCACCGACGGAAGCATCTGCTGCGCCGCGCGGGCGCGACCGACCTGGATCAGAACCCCACTGGCTCGCGGAATCGCCATCGCGAAGCTGTTTTCGTCATCCCTTTGGCAGCTGGTAACTCCCCTGGATGTCACACGTCGATGTGCCGCTGGGATTTGACCGACACCTGAAAGTCCCACGACCACGAATCTTCGCGAACTTTCCGGTGCCGCCTACATATTGCCACGTTCCCGAGGAGCTCTGAGGACGTCCGTCGACGAGCACCGCCGTACCGACCGGGCGGACAAATAACTTATCGCCATTTGAAAGAGTGCCGACAACATAGCTGCGGTCGGAGCTCGTCTTGCCGTGAATCTCCGACAACACTGTGATTTCGTCCTGCTGCAATTGGACGCCGGCCATTTGGAGTGGGCGGGGCCACGTACACTTGACTTTCGTCAGACCGAACGCGTGGTCGGCGCGATCGCCAGCGGGCAGAACGTAAGCCTTATCGGGTTTGCCGCACTGCGACGTACCGGAAATCTTCGTCTGCCCTGATGCTGCCGAGCCTAAGATGCAGACCAGACCGGCTGCGAGCGTGCGCTTAAACATTGATCCTCCCAGGAGGGTCTCAAATATGGGTGCTATGCGATCGAGGACGCTCTATTCACTCTCACGTGGCGAATTGCGGTGTACGCGCTTCAGTAAAATCGTCGCGCACAGCGTGAGCTTGTGGCGTGCTCACGCCGTGCGCAATAGACCGACTCAGTTCAGGTACTTGTTGACGAAATCGAGAACGTTCTTCCGATCGAGCCGGAAAACGCCGCCCGTTCCGCCGCAGGTGCCGTTGAGCCCGAAGGAGGTGACGCCAGCTATGACGTTGGACGAGCCAAGATAATTCGGGCCGCCCGAGTCGCCGAAGCACGTACCGCCCGTCGACGCGTTGTTCGAGAGGAGCAATGAGAAGTCGCCCGTAAAGCCAGGCGTGTTGATCTGAACCAGGTGCGGCTGCGCGGTCATGCGAATCAGGTCCTGCTGAATGAAGACCGGATTGATTCTCTGCAGACCGTAACCGACGGCGGTGAACACCGTGGAGCTGCCGGGCTGAAGTGCATCGAGCTGGTTTACGCTCGGAAGCTTTCCGTACTGGCTCGCCGAAAGGTTGACCGCCTTTTTCAGCGTGATCACCCCAACGTCGTGGACGAAGAATGCGCTGCTGGTATACTGCGGGTGCGCTCTCCACGAGGCGGCCTCGACGCTGTTTTGGCCGGCGTACGGGAAGTTGTTGTTGCCATCGTCGACATTGCTTTCCGTATAGATGCGGATCCCGGTGAACTCACCCGGCTCGCCAGCACAGTGGCCGGCGGTGAGCACGACCTTGGGTGCGATGAGGGTGCCGGAGCAAAGCCAGCTCGGTATCCCCTTCTCATCCATCACGATGAGCACCGTAGCCGGGTGGGCATTCCCGTCGAGGGAGCCATTGGTGATAAACGAAGCAGTCTTCGGTGCGAGGGGTGCCGTGGGAGCTTTGTCGCACGCGAGCGCGAGCAGGCAGGCGGCGGTAACGGCGGGAATGAACGTGCGTGCAGTCATTGGTTGTCCTTCAGGTTGAATTGACCCAACAAACATATGATTCGGTCGACGCAACCGCCAGTCGCTGCTGTTTTCCAAGGCTAGGCAAAGCTCTGTCCGTACTTGATGAGCCAGGCGCGACGAATCCGGCGGAACATCGCTGGATAAAGAAGGAAACGACGGAACGGCTCGATCATGATCAGATATGGCCGCGAGACCCACGAGACCCGTCGGACGTACACGGCGAAGAACAGACGATAGCCGCTCGCGATCGGCGACAGCGCGAGGCAAACGTAACCCTGAACGGTAGCATTCCGAATCTCACTCAGAGCCTCGCGTGGGAATTGGTAGAGCACGCGGAACGAACCGTCCGCCGTACCGGGTGCGACCTCCGAGTCACGACGATCGCGCTCGGTGAGACGCGACGCCAGAGAATCCTCCGGGCGCATCTGGACGTCATCCCAACTGAACACGCGACCGAGGAAGCAGCGTATCTCGTAAAGTGCATTCGCGACGCGACTCGGTTTCGCCGAAGCCTCGATCGCCCGTACGTCCGCGATCGTTCGGCCGGCACCGCCGCCCGGAAGGTCGACGGTGGAGACGTCATACAACGGCACGTCGCGCATCAATTCGTGCGCGCGAAGTGGCAGCGTCAGATATTCGGCCGGAGATGCACGCATCGGGATCGATTGGAATGCCTGTCAGGCGGTCACGTCTATCAGTAGCGTCAATCCACCTCCGCCCTTTTCTTCGACGTTATTGTTGAGCGTGTGGTGCGGAATGTGGCAGTGGAAAATCCATTTGCCCGGTTCGCGCGCCGGCCAAATCACATCGTAGCGTTGCCCCGGCCCGACGTTCACGACGTCGGCCTGAAATTGTGCCGTCGGCGAAAGCGCGATGCCGTCTCGTGCGACGACGGTGAACGGTCCGCCGTGCATGTGCATCGGGTGAATGAAGTTGTTGTTCGTCCCGATGATCCTGAACTTAACTGTCTCGCCGACGCGCATGCGCAGCGTATCAGTCGCCGGGTACGCCTTCCCGTTGATCGTGAAGTAGTTCGGCAGCCCGCCTTCCATCAACATCGCGGGATAGGTAAGACCGTCGCGGTTCAGCCATTCCTGTAGCTGCACCACGTAGTCGTAGTTCGCCTTTTGCTCGGCGGCTGCGTCCTTCGGATGGATGATAAGCGCACCATAGAGGCCGAGTGCCTGCTGGCGGTCGGGTCTGGTGTGCGAGTGATAGAAATACGTCCCCGATTGCTGTACGACGTACTCGTAGACGTAGCGCCCGCCAGGAGGGACCGGCTCCTGCGTGATGTAGCCGGGCCCGTCCATCGCATTCGGGACAACGAGCCCGTGCCAATGCATTGTCGCCGGTTCGGGCAGGTGATTCGTGAAATTGATGCGCACGCGATCGCCTTCGACGAGATCCAGCCGAGGACCCGGAACCTGGTGATTGATCGCGTACGCGCTGACCCGCACGCGTGGCAGGATGTTCCAGTGAATCACCGACGCATCCAGATCGAACACCTTGACGCCATTCTCGATTCGTCCTGCGAGAAGCCTGTCGCCTTTTGCGTTGGCCGCCGCGGTGTAGGTGATCCCTCGAGGATCTACGGCCGCCATGTCTCGCATCGCGTCAGCAGGTGTTTCGGGAGTCATGATCATTCCGGGCGGCATGATCGCGCTTCTCACTTCTTCCGCGCGCACGGTCAAATTCACGAACGCCGCCGGTACGAACATTCCCGCGACTAGCAGCAGCAGGGTGAAAACCGTGATGGTACTGAGTTGCGGGCGCGTCACGCGATCGAAGTGTGCGTTTTCAGAGTGGTGCGCTTTCGCCGTCCCGCTGTGCCCTTGATGTCCGTGATGTCCGTGATCGGCGTGAGCCGACTCGGCGCGCACCGTCATCAGCCCATGCTTCATTCCCCTCGCCACTAGCCAGACATTGATCGGATACGCGATGATGAATCCGACGGTGACGCCAAGAGACATCACGAACCAGAAAAGCGGCTCGGTCGGCCACATCGCCCGCATGTCGCGGCCCATCATCAGAAAAATCATCACGGGCGCCATGCCGGCCATCATCATGTTCATGGACAGCAGCTCGGGAATGAAGCTGCGGCGCACATTGTCGCTGTAGCTGCCGCCCATCATGTCGCGCATGAAGAGCGCCTGGAAAATGAAAAGCCCGACGAGGAAACCGAAGACGTATTCGACGATGACGTCGATCCACATCGGAAATCCAAGCAGCGCCGTTACGACGGCGGCGAAAATGATTCCGGTTGCATCGCCCGCGATGCAGTGAACGGTCGATCCGACGCCCTGCTTCCAGAGTGGCTTGACGAAATCCTCGTGCGCTCCGGGCGCTGGCTCCTTGTCGGCCATGACATAGAGGAGTAAACCGACGGGGCCCATGTACAGCGTGACGAGGACGAAGCCCCACTTCATAACCGTGGCCTCGGGATTATTCCTGAACTGATCGTAAGCGACGTATGCCGCCGACAAAACGGCGACTATGAGCCACGCCCAAACGACGAAATCGATCGGTTGGAGGATCATGGCGCCGGCGCCTTTCGCGAAGACCAGTGAATACTGCGAATCCTCCATTCGGAGCCCGATCTGCTCAGCACCATGAGCTCAGCGCCGCGCGAGTCGATCGCTTTTTCTTTGAAAGTCCCTTTCAAGACGCTTGTGGCGACGATCCACGCCACGTTTCCCTCGCGCTTCGCCTGGGTGATTGTGCGCTGGCTTGGCAGCGCCTTGGCGAACTCAATGTCTTCGCCAAGGTGATGCGCCAGGTATTCGGCGCGGGTCTCGAGATAGCCGCTCTCGAGGATCATCGCTTCGCTGTCCAACAGCTCCGCGGCAGCAGCGCTGTCTCCGCGGGCAAGAGCGGCGTGAAAGCGCGCTGCGGCGGCGAGCGCACCACTCACAGTCGTGGGCTGGGCAGCGATGGCCTCCGCCGCGCGATCGGTGTGCACGACTGACACAATGATCGCGACGGCGGTGAACGTGAGGCCGATCGTACTCTTGGTCATCTGCTGCTCCCTTGCATCTGGTGAGGTGAGTGATACGGACGGAGGCGCAGAAAAACCATTGCGCCTAACGGTGTTCTTGATCCATAAGAAGGTTCCAGGATCGCGGGTACGAAATTCAGCGTGCCGCTACCGCCAAAACCTATCGTCGCCCCGCGTCCGCGTATCAACTCGCGAATGTAGCCGATCGATGCGCTGCCGACGTTGAACAGTCGATCAGCGGGAAGCGAGGCCACGGCTAAATCATCAGCGCTTTTCTGCACGAGCTCCGCGCGGCCGAAAAGAGTGTTGTTTCGGTCGAGCACCATTTCAGATTCGACGAGCGCGCTGCTCGACCAGTCGCGCTCCTTGTTGGCACCGTAGACGAAAGTACTCGCCGACTGCGCATCCTCGCCGAGGCGTTTGCCATACATGGCCGACGCGACGAGGCGGTGCATCTTGCCGTTCGGATCACCGGTTTCGGGGTGCACGATCACCCCGTAGCCTGCAGTCAAACTCCAGCTCGAGTCGGGGTTGATCGTCAATCGCGTCGAGTAGGAGTTGATTTTTATCGGATCGAAATCCCAGCGATGCTCGTTTGGCTCGATGCCGTTGAACGCGGACGCTTCGAGGCGCAGGGTTCTTGTATAAAGACCCGCGGTGATGACTCCGAAGCTGATGTGAGTGGCATCCTGCCAGTGGTGGCCAAGCGGTGCAGATGGATTGTCCATCGCTGACGGCCGGTGCATGAACGCGACTGGTCCGAGCGCGGGTTCGCCGGCGGGGGCCGCGTAAAGGAGCATCGCAAATTTCGATGTCAGCGGCCGCTCGTAAAGAGCGCCCAGTTCCATAAAGAAATCGTGGGGGTGCTGCCGGTCGACGAGTGGCTGACCGTTACATGTCTCGCCTGACTGAAGCAACAGCGGGTAGCCACATTTACCCACGGTGGCGGCATCGAGGCTCGGCATGAACCGGAACTGAAGATGTCCCGCGCCAACCGACCGGCTCGCCATTATCATCGCCCAGTTCAGGCTGCCGAACTGGCCGCGTCCTCTGGTGCCACCCTGGCGATCGTACTGAGCGAACGCGAATCCGTGGAGCATCACCGACCATTGTCCCACCATCGCGTGGCGTGCGGGAAGCATCACGGCATCAGGGATCCAGGTCGTACCCGATCCCATCCGCTCCATCGAAATGCCGAGTGGACCGTCCATCGACATCTGCATTGCCATCGTGTCGGGGTGCGGGCCGTGCATGACCGGCATCCGGGCACGCGAAGAATCCTGCTTGGGCATTTGCATGCCCGGCATCCCTTTGTGGGTGGTGTCCTGTTGCGCGGTCGCAGTCGTTGCGCAGAGAAACACCGCAACTGCTGCGACGGCAACGATCAACGATCGAAACATTTTTGCCAATCTCAGTGGAAAGCCCGACACGGCCATCCGCGCGAGGTTGGACTCGCTGAATGTGCCGCATCCGCAAGCGGCCGGATGCTACTTGCGAATCACGAATGCTTGATGTGGGGCTTAGAGCTTGGGAGGCGGCGGCTCTGGCGATTGGATCAACGAAGCGGGTGCATCAGCGAGAGCTGAGGCGGCGCCAGCGTGATCGAGCGAGATTCCGCTGTTAGTCGGGGTCGAACAAGCGCCGAGGGTCATCGCGCAAGATGTGAGCGCCTGGCAGCAGTCCCGGGTGACAGGGATCTCGCATGACTGGTTGTCGCCGAGGGTCTGCTGGGCGTGATCCGGTGACATCACCATCTGGTGATGTTCGCCAGATGCGGTCCCCGCTTGGGAGGAACTCGCGGTTTCGTGTGCGGCGCAGACGAGATCACTCGCTCTGAAGTTGAGCTGCAGCAGTAGGAGCGAGAGAAGAAGACCGGCTACTCGGCGAATCATCACACCGGCAGTCTAACCGACCGATCGAGCAATTTGGAGTGCTGCGATAATGCGCTGGCGAAAGCGACCGTCGAATAGAAGAGCGCAATGGCCAGTCCCAAGCGTTTCAACTCCGGAGAGGTTCCTCAATGCAGGCGTCGCTGCCACTCGATCGCCCGCGTCTCGCGTTCGTCCACCTGCAACGCCTTTTCGTACGCTGCGGCGGCTGCCTTGGTTTCACCGGCGTACGCCAGCATTTGGCCATACGTCGTATGCGCGCGCGCAGTGCCAGAATACAATTCCGCCACCACGCGCGCCAGCGGCACCGCCTGATCTATGTAGCCCCACTCGAGCGCCGCGAGCGCCAGTTGGTCCAGGTACCACCAGTTGTCGTCGACCTGCGGAAACTTTTCGTTCGGATCGCGAACGGGGGGACGAAAGAGCGCTTTCCCCTTCGCGTACTCCGCTGCGGCTGTGCGCGGGTCACCGCCGACGCTCTGAACGAAGCCATTGATCAGACGGGCGGAGTGCGACTCCGGCCACAGCTCGGTGGCCACCTTCGACAGCGCAACTGCATCGGGTACGCGGCAGGCGCCAATCAGTCCGCGAACGATGAAATCGACGCCGCGAAAATAAGGTTCGAGCTCCGCCGCCGTCTTTGTTTTCTTCAAATCCTGCAAGCGGGCTATCTGCGCCTGCACGCCGTTCGCCTTGATCCGCTCCAGCGCCTGCTGCACGCCGGGGGGAAGCTGGGTACCCGCATCAGGCGAATACGCCTCTACCTCGATGCTCACGTCGACGCTGTCGCCCATCGTCGCCGCGCGCGCCTTGTCGAACCACGAGTTGAACGTGCTCCCGCCCGTGATCCCGAAGTCCGCGCGCGCCAGACGCACATCACCGGCAACGTTCATCACCATCCACCGCGACTCAGCGCTGCGCACCGGCGGTTGGAGAAACTGGAACGGCATCGTGATCCGCTTCGTGACGCCGTGCATTGTCAGATCACCTTCTGCCATCCACCCACGCTGCGTCTGCGACAGGCGGCGGCTGCGAAACTCGATCGTCGGATATTTTTCGGTATCGAAGAAATCACCGGTGCGCAGGTGCTCGTCCCGGTGTGGCCATCCGGTGTCGATGCTCTTCGATTCCAGAATCATCGTGATCGATGAGTTGGCTGGCGCGGCCGAGTCGTAGAGAATCGTCCCGTTCCCTTGTGTAAAACGGCCTTTGACGCGCGCGAACGCGAATTTGATCGAGAACTCGACGATCGAATGCCCAAAATCCACTCGGTATTCGCGAAGAGCGGGCGATTGACGGGCACAGGGAGCCTGCGCACCGCTCTGAGCCGCGGCCGCGGCAGAGATCGCGAGCGCCATGATGGTCACAACCTTCATTCGATCCTCCTCAGTACGAGCTCGCGTGTCTCGCGGGTCTTCGTGTTGGTTTTATCGAGGACTCTCACGCCGAGTCCGTCGCTTTTACGCACCCAATAGTCGATCTGTTTCCCCGAGAAGCGCAGGGAGAGTCGCCAGCAGTCGAACCGCCCCGCGGGGACGGTGATCGTTTCCTCCGCTTCGACTCGCAGCTCGATGGGGAGAAGTACGTCGTCGTCCCGAACTGCCCATCCCAACAGTGTGGCACTGCCGCGCCACCCGCGGTCGAGCGGCACTGACATGAGAAAGACGGGCGCGACACTCTCGCTCATGAACGGAGCGAACGCGCGAGGAAGCTGTCTCGCGAAAGCGCGACCCGCGCCAATGCTCGGCCCGTCCGTCGTCATGCGCCCGGTGACGCTGTCGCTGGGAAACTGTTGCCAGACGTTGATACGCTGGAATCGGCTATATGGTGAGACGTGAATGTTGCGTCGCACCAAACGAAGATCTGCTTTTGACACGTATACCGTTTCCACGTCGACATGCGGCGTCGGCAACGCATCGCGACCGACAGACACAACGCGCCATGCGGCGACGTTACCGAGTGAAGCAGCGGAGACCTGCAGCGAGATGTGCCCGACACCCAGCGTCCGGCCGGCGCTGTCGGACACCCGGCGCTCGAGCTCGAGCGACAACGGGCGCAACCTTGTTCCTGTTGCGTGCATAGGCGCGAGTTTCGGTCGGTCCGATCGGCGTGGGGCCTGCGCGAAAGCCACCTGGCCGAACACCCCGGGACTCGCGACATCGCTGCCCTCCCCTACTCTGGCCGAGCGACGTACGCCGATCGGGATGAGAAGAACGATTATCGCAGCGGCGACGGCGAGGCCAACCCAACTCGGAACGCGCTGCCGCTTCTCTTCGGGAAGCGGAAGGATGTGTCGCACACCGGCCGCACGGGATGCGATGATGCGTGCTCTGAGAGCGTCTGTCGGCGCCGGTGTCGGAATGGCCTCCAGCTCCGGGCGCATCCCATCGATGAAATCGTCGAGCGGCTTCCCTCGGCGAAAGAATTGAATCATGACTGTTCTCCACGTGTGAGTGCGGTGCGCAAAGCCTGTATGGCACGGTGCAGCCGCACCTCCGATGCGCCCACCGAGATGTCGAGCAATCGCGCTACCTCGGCGTGCGAGAATCCTTCGATCTCCTTGAGTACGAGCACCGCGCGAAGTGCCGGCGTCAGATCACGCATCGCCTGCTCGAGCGACATCACGCCTTCGATGTCGCGCGACGAAACGTGCGGCTGGTCGGGCAGCTCGTCGAGCGAGACGCTCGGCCGCTGCGAGGTTTCGCGGATGTGTGCGAGGGCAACTCGGGCAGCGACCTTCTTCAGCCACGCCCCGAACGCACCGCGTTCCTCGTAGCGCCGCAACAGCTCCGGAAGTCCGACGAAAACGTCGTGGACGACGTCCTCTGCTTCGTCGGTGGATTGCAGGAGACGGAACGCGATTGCCAGCAGGCCGCTCGCGTGCCGGTCGTACAGCTCTCCCAGTGCGTCCGCGCTTCCGTCTCGGACAGCGGCGACCAGCTCACGCTCGCTGAGTGCGCTCGGGGAAGGTGGCTTTGGGCGCGCGAGGGCCATGACAATACAATGGCCGGCGCGCTGGGAAACTTACATGGTCCCTCGAAACGACTATTAGTTACGTGGCGTTCGCGTCGTATCGGGGTTGAACGGCGGCGCGTTTGGATCGTAGGGCGCTGTTGGATCGACGCGTTTCCCGTCAACGAAGCGTTTCTGGTCACGAACGCTGTCGACGGATTTGAGCTTCCATATTCCGCCGACCTTGCTCCACGTCTCCCGCTGGAGAACGCTCGTCTCGACCTTGCGACGTTTGCCGGCGA
>JBJMOA010000151.1:0-19724 GCA_045803975.1 Gemmatimonadaceae bacterium | reverse complement strand
GCGGCGAGGACGACCGAAGCGATGATGGCGGTGGCGACGAGCAGGCGGCGGCGGATCATTGGAGTATCTCCTGACAATGGGTTGTGTTGAGTTGGTCGATCGACCACGCTCAACGTACGCCCATCCGCCATTCCCGAAATGCCATTTTCTTATCAGAAAAGGTCACTTTTCTATCAGAAATAGCACTTTTTCTATCACCCACACTCGCGCGCCGGAGGTTTCCCCTACAGTTTCCTAGGTCATGGGCAACCGCGTCGTAAGCGTTGCGGCGTTCCTGCCGAACAGACTGCTCACCCATCTGAGACACGTCCTGGGTGACGACGCCGATCTCATTGCCGCCGAGTCCTGGCAGGAATTGGAGTCGTTTATCCGGCGCAAGCCGGTGAGCGTCGTCGTTATCGATCCGAACGCGAGCGGCGAGATGAACGTCGAAGCAGTCGCCGGTCTGCTCAAGCGCTATCCATCTCTACCACTGATGGCGTACGTGACGCTCCATGCGCCGCAGTTCGCGGCGGTCGCCCAACTCGGCAGACTAGGGCTCAAGCATGTCGTCCTGCACCATTTCGACGATGTGCCTGAGGGCTTCAGGGAGAGGGTAGAGAGCCTCGAAGGGAACGCGCTAACGCACGACTTCCTTGAGGCGCTACGGAACCGCCTCTCCAAGCTTCCCCGACAGCTCGGCGTCACCATCGAGAATCTCTTCGAGCAGCCACACCGCTACGCGAGCTCGGTAGATCTCGCCACCGAGGCCGGCATTGCCGTCGTTGGGGTCTACCGCAATCTGGATCGCGCCGATCTCGGATCGCCAAAGCGTCTGCTGATCGCCGCCAGAACCCTGCGCGCGTTCGGATATCTCCGCGATCCCGGTTATTCCGTGCTCGACGTTTCGATCAAGCTTGGCTACAAAACACCGCGGATATTCGTTCGACACTGGGTAAGTGTCTTCGGGATCACGCCGGCTCGCGTGCGGACTCGGCTCACCGATGAAGAGGCGATCGAAAGCGTGCTACGGTGGTTGGGGGCAGACGATGACGATTCATCGCCGAACTTCGAGCCGGGCCGTCCGCCCAGGCACAACGGATCAAGCCGCCGCCGTGACCGCCGTCCGGAGCCCAACTAGTCCCACTGCAGTATCCCTTTCATGTCATCCAAAAGAGGAACCGCGGAGCCGGGCCGCTTCGGCGACTCCGGGTCGCGGCTTTCGTCGGCGACCCGGATGAAATCGCTCCACAAATCGCCAAGCCTGACCGTTATAGGCTTGCCGGCCAGGCCGTCGCCTGAAGAATCGGCGACGGTCTCATGCGGCCTTTCAATATCGGACATAAATGGCGCGGGATCTTTGCGGTCAGTCATCGGGAAGGGGGCGGGGCGCTGTCCGGCGGGTCCAGCTGGTCAAAGGCGATAATGGCACCGCTGGTTAGAGCGTTAACTAATATGCGACCATCACCCACGACTCGTCTAGCGGCAACCATATGATCCGCGAACCACTTACCTCTCTTGGTTCCCAGATCGTCGTATCTGACACCATGCCCGCTCGACGAAGAGTGAATAAAGCGTCCATTACCGGCGTAAATCGCCACGTGGCTAATGCGACCGCCCTGGGAAAAAAGCATCAAGTCGCCGACGGCCATCGATCGGGGCGATGCGCCTACGGCGACTCCGGAGCCCGCCATCTGCCGCGAGGTTCGCGGCAGATCTACTCCCTGGAGACCGTACACGTATTGGACAAAGCCTGAGCAATCGAACCCGGTTCGCGGGGAAGTCCCGCCGTACCGGTATGGAACGCCGATGTACTGCTCCGCGGTCGGGACCACCCGGCGGGCCGCGCTACTTCCCGACGTGTTGCTCACTGGCCAGTTGGTCCGCGAGGTTCGAGTCGGGCGTGGCGCGCTTGGCGGATTGCTGGAAGTTCGTGGGCGATAGACGGAGGAGGGCGCGCGCCTCCCACCAAAATGGAATCCGATTCCGACGCGGTACTCGATTCCACGGACGAATTGGGAATCGGCGAGGCTCGCCGGCGCGGCAAGGTGACGGGATCGCGCTTCGCCGTTGACCGAAAGCAATCTTCCGAGTGCGAGCTGAAGTCCGCCTCCATAGCTCCAGGTACGGATCGCATCGGTGAACGAGGTCGGTTGAGCGCTGCTCTCGAGCCCAAGTCCCGCGAAGGTGTACGGCATGAATCCCTCGCCGAGTCCGGCGTTGACAGGCCCGAGCATCAGATCGGCGTTCGTCGCCCAAACGAGATTGGAGGGGCCGCCAGGTCCACCAGTGGTTTGCGGGTTGAGCGAGGAGATTCCCAAACCTCCGCTGCCTCGCAATCCCACATAGGGTGTTCCCACACTGAGAGAGAGACCGCCGAGGGTCCGGGTGATCGGGGCGGAGTTGTCGAGCGCTCCATAGAACTCGACCCCGCCGGCCACTTGGGCGACCAAGGCGGCGGGTAGTGCCAAATACGATAGGAATCCAGAGATTCCTACCACACGTCGCAGATACATAGCGACTCCACTGAAGAGGTTGGGCCGTAATCTGGCATTAGCGGTACCAGGCTGTGCCACTTAGCTAACTTCTTGTGCGAACACGAGTTATGCAGTTAGGGCGGACCGTCTGGTGCGACTATTGTCACCTTTCTGGGACAGCGCTTGAGGTCAGGAACCAACTCGCGGCGGCGGGTACACAAAAAAAAGGACCGATTAGATTGGTGGATTGCCGCGTAGCGGCTCCCATAAACTCAGTCCAATAGAATTCCCTGAGCTCCGCGTTGCGGTCGCTCGCGCATTTGCACTGGTCACCGGGCGTGAAAACCAGCCACGCCAGCCTGGAGAGACAGAATGCCAAAAACTGACTGGCGATCGATTCTGGCGTTGCTCTCCGCTGGCTTGATTCTCAGCACCGGCGCGCCCATTGACACACCATCCATCGGCGACGCGGTTACCTCGGCCTCGGCGCGCATTGTCGACGCGGTCTCCGACGGTCCTCACCTTGGATTTGATACTTTCGCCTACCCAGGCGACGACGCAATGCGTGCGTGGCTCACGGCTGACAAGCCGTATCGGTGGGTCGGCTACTATTTGTCAGCACCTTGCCACAACGATTCGTCGTGGGAGGGCAAGCGCGAGACGCTCTCCCGCATGGGATGGGGGATGGCGGTGATCTACGTCGGGCAGCAGACGTGGGGTAGGACGCCGGGGCAGAAGATCGCCGTGACCCGCTATGTCACTAAGCGCGTCAAACAAACCGTCAGGACGAGCGGTGGACGGCGGAGAACGCGCTACGTCAAAAAGCGTGTGCCCGTTCGCCTACTCGTGACGCCGCGCGCATCACGCGGCGCTAGCTGTTCGACGCAATTCGTGAGTGCGGCGCGTGGTATCGCCGACGCGAACGACGCGATTGCAAAGACCGCCGCCGAGGGGTTCGCCCGGGGAACGGTGATTTTCCTCGATATCGAGAGAATGGACAAAGTCCCGAAGGCGATGCGCGACTATTACATGGCCTGGACACAGAGAGTGCTCGAGGACGGTCGCTTTCAACCCGCGTATTATGCGCACAGCTACAACGCGAACCTCGTTTATCGCGATGTAAAGGAGGTGCTGGCCGACGCTGGCGTCACGACCGATCCGCCGTTCTGGATCGCAAGTGGACGCGGCTTCGCACTCGACAAAGATCCCACTGAAGTGGGACACGCTTTCGCCCAGGTTTGGCAGGGCTTGCTCGATGTCGTGGAGACTCACAACGGAGTGAAGCTTCCGATCGACGTCAATGTCGCCCAGCTTCCTTCACCATCAGAGGATTATTCGGCGAGCGAGTAGTTTGCGACTCGTCATTTCACCCGAGTAATGAAATCCTCGCGGTGCGGCGGCCTGAAAATCAGATCAACCGCCAGCCAGGTCGTCTTGGCGAACGGATAACAGAAGACGGCGCCCAGAATCGACAGGCCTACGCCGCCGTATTCGAGCGCGGTCCACGGCGGATTGGGCCAGGTCAGAACCACCACCACCAGAAATCCCAGGGCGAGAAGTACTTCGACAGCGATCAGGTTCACGGTGTAGCCGCCGAGGAAGTAATCGGTCTCGCCGCGCTCGAGCAGTATTCCGCACGTAGGGCAGCGCTCTTTCATCTCGAAGAATCCGGTGAAGAGTTTTCCGCCGCCGCAGTTGGGGCAACGCAGGAGCATCGCGCGGCCGAGCAACTTCCACGGGGACTGGCGTGAGATATCGGGGTGCTGTGAGCCTGACATGCGCGGCCTCGAATAACATCCAATGGCCGCGCAGTTTCCAGGCCCTCAGGCTTGCAGCACCACCTTGAGACAGTCGTCTTCCTTGTGATTGAAGATATCGTAGCCGACCGGCGCGTCGTCCAAGCGCATCTTGTGCGTGATCACGAAGCTCGGATCGATGTCGCCGCGGACAATGTGGTCGAGTAGCGGCTTCATGTAGCGGTGCACGTGACACTGTCCCGTACGGATCGTTAGTGAACGATTCATTACGGAGCCGAGCGGAAACTTGTCGTCGAAGCCCCCGTAAACGCCGACGATCGAAACGGTGCCCCCATTGCGACAAGAGAGTATTGCTTGTCTCAGCGCCGGAATCCGATCGCTCTCGAGCCGCATCGCCTGTTTTGCCTTGTCGTAGAGTCCGGGTAATCCAGGCGCATGCGCTTCGAGTCCTACGGCGTCGATGCACGCGTCAGGACCGCGACCTCCGGTTAGCTCTCTCAATGCCTCGCGGACGTCCGTCTCCTCGTAATTGATCGTTACATCGGCTTCCGCACCCTCGCGCGCCATGCGGAGCCTGTAGGGCAGCCGGTCGATCGCGATGATACATTCGGCACCAAGAAGTCTGGCGCTCGCGATCGCGAATTGTCCGACGGGACCGCAGCCCCACACTGCAACCGTGTCGCCGGGCTTTATGTCGCACATTTCCGCGGCCATGTAGCCGGTCGGAAAAATGTCCGAGAGAAACAGCACCTTGTCGTCAGAGAGATCTTCTGGAACCTTGATTGGCCCGACGTCGGCGAATGGCACGCGCGCATACTCGGCCTGGCCTCCCGCGAATCCGCCGAGCATGTGCGAGTACCCGAACACTCCCGCAGGCGAATGCCCGAGCATCTTCTCGGCCATCCACGCGTTGGGGTTGCTGTTCTCACATAACGACCAGAGATCGTTTTTGCAGCTCCAGCATTCGCCGCAGGCGATCGGAAATGGGACGACGACCCTGTCACCCACCTTCAGTTTCTTCACTTTCTTGCCGACTTCCACGATCTCGCCCATGAATTCGTGGCCCAGGATGTCGCCGCGCTCCATCGTGGGCATGAAGCCGTTGAAGAGGTGGAGATCCGAGCCGCATATCGCCGTCGACGTAACTCGCACGATCGCGTCGCCATCATTGAGGATCTTCGGATCGGGGACGTCTTCGATCTTGACGTGTTTCGCGCCTTCCCAGCAATTGGCTTTCATGACGTCGCCTCCGTGTCCATTTCACTGTGCTTGGGTGGCCGGGCGGGATGCATGCCCCGTACTGCGGTTGCATCGGATTTGACGATCTCGCCGACCTCCATGAGCTGCTTCAACCGGCGCAGATCGTTCATGAGTCGAGTTTTCGGAGCAGCCGCGACGAATTTCGAAATTTTTCCCCCGAGTGCGCCGCCTTTTGGTTGGACCTCTGCCTCGATCTCGACCTCGGTACCTCTGTTGCCGGGAGCGGCGCGAAATCGAACCGTACCTCTCTGATCCGTATTGCCGTCTCGAACTGATCTCCATGAGATCGATTCGTTTGGCACATCGCTGACTGTCTCGGCACCGCTGTTGAGCGATTCCATGAAGGGCGGGGGATTCCCCTGATTTTTCCAGAACTCGTAAGCTTCCGACACCGGCTTGTTGACGGTGATAACGGCGCTGAGAACCTGAGTGCCGTCGACGCTCTCCGGCAGCATGAAACTCCCTTCGTCGTGGCCGGTCGTAGGTACTTTGTCCTGAGTCAGCGCGATGCTGCAAACCACATCGAGCGCGGTTGCGCCGAGCACCGCGGTCGTCGCGCCGGTGAGTCGCGCCTTGTCGTTATTCGGTGAGCGCATCGCCTTTCCGAGCGACACCAGATCGATTGCGTCGCCGAGCACCCTGTTCCACATCCAGTAGGTGGGCTTCGGGCGCGTAAGAATTCCGAGGCCCGCCGCTAGCTCGCGCAATCCATAGATGCGGAGCAACGTTCGGTGTCGCTCGGCGTCGATGCCGATTGTTCTTGCGACCGCGTCTGGCCAGAACAGCTCGCTCGCTCCAAGGCCGATGCTGAACCAGCCCATGAATTGTGTGAGCGGATCTTTGTCGGTGCGCTGGGTTTCGGCGTAGTGCTCTGGCGCGCTCCTCACCGCGGCCGCCGTTCGCCGCGCAGGCTTCGACTCCTGGCGTCGGCTGTCGCGTCGCGGCAGCGGCATTTCGGTATTGCCGGTGTCGCGAATGATCTCTGTGCCCATACGGTCCTCTGCTGCTTTTGTGGCTGTTGTTGCCGACCCTGAAGAGCCGGTTGACTCCCGCGTCCGGCAGACGGATGAAAAAAAAGGGCAGACGATGTGCCTTCGCAGGAGAAGGCCGTCGAGCGGTTGGCAGCCCTGCTCTTCAGTGGCCTCGCACTGCATGAGGCTCATACGGCTCTTCGAGGGCGCGAATGTGATCGGCGCTCAGCGCAACATCCAGGGCGCGCACGGCGCTCTCGAGATGCTCGATCTTCGTTGCACCGACGATGGGCGCCGAGACCCCCGGCCTTTGTAGAAGCCAGGCAAGCGCGACTTCCGAGGGAGCGACGCCGAGCTCGCTCGCGACTTTGCGTCCGGCCTCGATGACTTTGAGATCAGATGGCGAATCATAAAGATCCACGGCGTACGTATCGCTATCGGCGCGCGTCGTCCCGCTTGTCGGCGATGGCGTAGTGCGCGCGAGACGTCCGCGCGCGAGCGGTGACCACGGAATGACGCCGACTCCTTCCTCGATGCAAAGCGGAATCATCTCACGCTCTTCTTCGCGATACACGAGGTTGTAATGATTCTGCATCGAGATGAAACGGGCCCATCCATTTCTTTCCGAAATACTGAGCGCGCGCGCCATCTGCCATGCGTACCCGGAGCTCGCACCGATATAGCGCACTTTGCCCTGATGAACGAGATGATCGAGCGCGGCGAGCGTCTCCTCGATGGGTACGGTGCTCTTGAAGCGGTGGATCTGGTATAAGTCGATCGTCTCGACACCCAGGCGGCGGAGACTCGCTTCGCACCCCTGCACGATGTGCTTGCGCGAGATGCCGCCCATGTTTGGCCCGTCGCCCATCGGGAAGTGAACTTTCGTCGCAAGGACGATCTCTTCCATGTTGGCCATCTCTCGCAACGCTCGGCCGGTGACTTCTTCGCTGACGCCCATCGAATACATGTCGGCGGTATCGAAGAAATTGATGCCGAGGTCGAGCGCTTTCTTGTAAAAAGGGCGCGCGTCGACCTCATCGAGTACCCAGGGCCGCCACTTCGGCGTGCCGTACGTCATGCAGCCCAGACAGATGCGCGATACTACCAGACCGCTGCGGCCCAGCTGGGTGTGCTTCATCGAATAGCTCCGGTAGGCCGGTGAGGAACCGGTGATTCCGTAAGGGTAACATCCGGGGTGGGAACGCGGCCGGCGTTGCGCTGCCCGCGGAAAATATTATATACGCACCCGAGGAGCGGGACCTGTCTGGTCACGCTCGTCGTAGGCGTTTGCGGGTCCAACATGATGAACACACTGCCGGCGCGCGTTTACTCGCACGCCACCAAGCTTGTCGTCCCTTCGACCGGCGCATTCCGCGCTGTGGTCGCGATGCCAGTTCTGGTATCGGGACTGCTCGCGGCTAAGCCGGCGCTGGCGCGCGCGCAAACTGTGAGTCAGGCAGTCGTTAATCTCTTTTCTGGAGCTCGCCTCTACGTGGACCCGGCTTCAGAGGCCAAACGTCAAGCCGACGCCTGGCGGCGGACTCGTCCGGCCGATGCGGCGCTCATGGACAAGATCGCCGCGCAGCCACTCGCGCAATGGGTCGGCGAGTGGAACGTCGACATCGGTCGCGACGTCGCGAATGCGGTCTCTCGGATCACGGGCGCGAAAGGATTGCCGGTTTTCGTCGCCTACAATATTCCGGGCCGCGACTGTGGCCAGTACTCGGCGGGCGGCGCCAACGGCAGCGACGCCTACAAACGTTGGATTCGCGCGTTCGCGAACGGACTTGGCAACAGAAAGGCGGTCGTCATCCTGGAGCCCGACGCGCTCGCCGGAATGGGGTGCCTCAGTCCGCGGCTGCAGCAGGAACGGGTCGATCTGATTCACGACGCCGTGCGAGTGTTGAGGGCGAAAGGCGCGGCGGTTTACATCGACGCGGGACATGCGCGATGGATCGACGCGGCGGAGATGGCGAACCGCCTCAGGCGCGCGGGCATCGCCGAAGCCAACGGCTTCAGCCTTAACATCTCCAATTTCCTCGGCACCGCCGTGAACGTCGCATACGGGACGGAAGTTTCGAAGCGCGTGGGCGGCAAGCATTTCATTATCGACACCAGCCGAAACGGTCAGAACGCGACGAGCGCAGGAAACTGGTGCAACCCGAAAGGCGTACGGGTGGGCCCGGCGCCAACGACGCGGACAGGGAATCCCCTGGTTGACGCGTACTTGTGGGTCAAGACTCCCGGTGAGTCCGACGGCACCTGCGGTGGCGGGCCGGCGGCGGGGGAATGGTGGGGCGAGTACGCGCTCGGCTTGGCTGGCGGGGCGTGGGATAGGTTGCTCGGACGCAGGTAATCTCAAAATCGAGAGCACCTTTAGTTGTAGTCCCGATATGCCGCGGGTGCCGCCTCTCAACCCTTTTCCCGGCCGGGTTGTCAGAAGTTCGACAATGCAACTGGCTGCCTACGAGTCTCGGAGCTCGGTGACCGATATCCAACTGATCACGCGCGTAGCTGCTGGCGATGCGGCCGCGGAGCGTGAACTGTACGAGACATATGTCGATCGTATTTATCGGCTGACGTTTCGTCTCGCTGGTGATGATGACCTCGCCCGGGATTTCACGCAGGCAACGTTCATTCGGGCTTTTGAAAAGATTGGCAGTTTTCGCGGCGAATCATCTCTTTCGACCTGGCTTCATTCGATTGGCGTCTCGGTGACGTTGAACGGACTGAGAAAGACGAAGCGGCAGAGAAATCGTGAGGCGCCTATCGAGGAAGGGATCACGGTCGGTGCGACGAGGGTGGAAGCGGAGCCCGATCTGAAGGAGAGGCTGGCGAGGGCGATCGACTCGCTGGCCGACAAGTACAGAGCTGTATTCGTAATGCACGACGTGGAAGGCTACACACACGAAGAGATCGGTGAGACACTCAACATTCCTGTTGGAACGTCGAAGTCCCACCTGTTTCAGGCACGAAGCAAGCTGCGCGTCGCGCTGAAAGACTTTGCACCGGAGTGGGCATCATGACTGACGACAAATTCGAGGAATTCCTCAAGAAGGCGGCGCAAGGCTACAACGCCCCGCCTGTTCGCGTTCCGCGCGATGAGATGTGGAGCGCGATCCAGGCGAAGCGTGCGGCCGGGCCACGTGTGGTATACGGTGGCGGTGTGGCTTACATCAGCAGCCACAGGCGATTCGGAGCGCGGGTATGGCTCGGGGCTGCCGCCGCGGCGATGCTGCTCGTTGCGACCGGAGTTGGGATCGGCAGATGGACGGCGACTCCAAACGAACCGGCCATTGCGACTACCCTGCCCACTACACCTGTCGTCGTGACGCCCGAGGCCAGTTCGGCATTGGAATCGGGCCTGGCAGTCGGCCGGGCGGTGTCGCCATCGGGCTCGCGGTCACGCAATGTCACTGAGCCTCGCGTTGGTGAAGGGAACCGCGCCGTTGCGAACAATACTGTTGCACCGAACTCGTCTGCACCGAACTCGTCGAACGTCGCGAGCGGCAATTCGTCGCCAACGTCAACGAGCTCGGCGTATCAGTTGACCGCCGTCCGTCACCTTAGTGAAGCAGAAGCGCTCCTGACTTCTTTCCGGACGCGCTCGAACGCCGACCAGCAGATGGATGCACAGCTCGGAGTGTGGGCGCGCCAGCTCCTGAGCAACACGCGTCTGCTGCTCGATTCACCCGTCGCCAACGATCCGCAGCGCCGACCGCTGCTGGAAGATCTCGAGCTGGTGCTCGTCCAGATCGTTCAGCTATCGCCCGGTAGCACGCCGCAGGATCGTGAGCTGATTGAGAAGTCGCTCCAGCAGGACCATGTAATGACGAGGCTGCGCACCGCGATTCCCGCGGGCTCGCAGCGTGGTAGTTGAGGACCCTTCAATGACTATGAGAACTTTACTCACGGCAGCAGCAATAATTTCTTCGGCGGTTGGAGCGGGTAACGCTCCGGTCAGCCGGTCCACATATGACTCCAGCTTCGCGCCAATGAGCTTCGCAAGCGCGAACGTGCAGCTAAACGAAGAATTCTCGTCGCTCGACCGGCAGATCGATCCGCTCCCGCCCGAGCCGTGGGCGAAGGCGGATCCAGCTGACTCTCTTTACCGGCTTGCGCGTGAAGCGATGTCACGCGGCGATTACAAGCGCGCCGCAGAGATTTTCCACCGGATTCCGGAACGCTATCCGCAGTCGGCCTACGCGGGGCAGGCGATCTACTACGAGGCGTACTCGCTGTACCGGAGTGGTGGGGACGATGACCTAGGCACGGCACGTGACCGGCTCAAGCAGTTGAAGCTGAAGGACGCGAAGATATGGAAGAGTGATGGATCGGCCCTGTTTACGCGCGTTTGTGGAGAGCTGGCGAAGCGGGGGGATGAAGATTGCGCGTTGGACATTGAGAGAACGGCGCAGGGCGACCCGCCAGCGCAAAAGGGTAATTCCTGCCCTGATCCAGACGATGACAACGACGACCGGATTGCCGCGCTCAATGCATTGCTGCAGATGGACGCCGAGCGCGCCATGCCGATCCTGCAGAAGGTGCTGGCCCGTCGCGACGCTTGCTCAGCGGGGCTCCGTCGCAAGGCAGTGTTCCTCGTTTCGCAGAAGCGGACAGCTGAGACGGCGAACATCCTGATGGACGTCGCGCGCAACGATCCGGACCAGGAAGTTCGAGAACAGGCTGTGTTCTGGTTGTCGCAGGTGCCCGGGTCTACCGGTTTGCTCGAGTCGATCCTAAAGGGCAACGGTGACGAAAACATCAAGGAGAAAGCGCTCTTCTCTCTCTCGCAACAGAGCGAGCCGAGGGCTCAGCAAGCACTCCGAGAATTCGCGCTGCGTGAAAGCGAGCCCGGCGACCTTCGCGAGAAGGCAATCTTCTGGCTTGGTCAGCGGCACTCGACGGACAACACCGAGTTCCTGCGCAATCTTTACTCACGGCTCACAAATCAGGATTTGAAAGAGAAGATCCTGTTCTCACTCTCACAGCAGCGCGGAGCCGGGAATGAGCAGTGGCTGATGAATATCGCGGTCAACTCGAAGGAAGACATCGAGCTGCGAAAGAAAGCGCTGTTCTGGGCGGGACAATCGGGAGTGGCGGTCTCAGAGCTGGCACAGCTCTACGATCGGATGGGCGACACCGAGCTGAAGGAGCAGATCATCTTCGTCCTGTCGCAACGACAGCATGAGTCCGCGGCTATGGACAAGATGTTCGCGATCGCGAGGACCGAGAAAGACCCCGAGCTGCGCAAGAAAGCCATCTTCTGGCTTGGTCAGTCACGCGATCCGCGTGTGCAGCAGTTCCTCATGGACTTGATCAACCGATGAAAACGACATCCATGATATCGCTGGCGAGGACGCTAATCGTCCTCGCCGCTCTGGCCGGCGCGGACGCCGCGTCGGCACAGAGCATCGCGAGCAGGGTTGCTCGCGTCTCGAACGGTACCGTCCGAATGTCGTTCAAGGTGAAACCGGGGCTCTGCGGCAGCGGTAACTCATTCTGGCATGTTGGCGGGCGAGGAAGAACGACGTGGGGCAACGATTGGAATGAGTCGCGCGACGTCGAGTACGATATCGATTGCAGCACCGGCCCCGCACGCGTCGTTCTCGATCGCCGCGATGGCGAGATGACCGACCTGAGATTTTACGTCGGCGGTAGATGGCGCCCTGCTGGTGCTGATGTTGTGGATCTCGGGATGGTGCCCGCGCGCGAAGCCGCCGACTACCTCGTTTCGCTGGCGCAGAGCGAACGCGGCAGCATGGGCGAGAAGGCTATCCTCCCCGCGACGCTAGCCGATAGTGCGGTGATCTGGCCGGCGCTGATCAAGATCGCCCGGAATCCCGACGTGCCTCGCGGGACGCGAAGCCAATCCGTGTTCTGGCTCGGACAGGCAGCAGGCGATGCCGCAACTCGTGGTCTGAATGATCTCGTGGTCGACAACGGCGTCGATCGCGAGGTGCGCGAGCAGGCGGTGTTCGCTTTGTCGCAGCGACCGCGCGAGGAAGGTGTGCCGGCGTTGATCGCGGTGGCGCGGACGAACAAAGATCCGGAGATAAGAAAGAAAGCGTTGTTCTGGCTCGGACAGTCGCACGATCCGCGCGCGCTCGATCTATTCGAGGAATTGCTGACGAAAAAGTGATGCGCGGGAAGTTGCAAAGAGGGATGCTCCGAAATAGCATCCCTCTTTCGCATCCAGGGCAATTGTGGATTTCTCGCACATCTCGAGTCAGCTCTCGTCCAGCCCGCTCACCGCGCTGCCGATTCTGTTTATCGCGGGAGTGCTGACGAGTCTCGCGCCGTGCATCTATCCGATGATTCCGATCACTGCCGCGATTGTCGGCGGCACTTCGGTGGGAGACGCTCCACGCCCCAGAGCGCGGACGGTTTTCCTCACGCTCACCTACGTGGTCGGACTCGCCCTCGCCTACGCATCGCTCGGCTTGTTCGCGGGACTCACCGGCACGCTGTTCGGATCAGTGAGCACGAATCCGTGGCTCTATTTCGCGATGGCGAACCTCTTGATCGTCGCCGCACTGGCGATGCTCGACGTGATTCCGGTGCGCGTACCATCGTGGCTTCTGACGCGTGCATCAACCGCCGGGGCCGGTGGAAGCCTCTATGGGGTCTTCGTGATGGGCGCCGTGTCCGGACTCGTTGCCGCGCCATGCTCGGCGCCCGTTATGGCGGCTGTTCTGACGTGGGTCTCATCGACGAAGAGCGGCGGCCTGGGATTCATCTACCTATTCGTGTTTTCACTCGGCATGTGTACGCTGCTGGTCATCGTCGGGTTGTTCAGTGGAACAGTGGCGCGTTTGCCGACGGCTGGCGAATGGATGGTCTGGGTCAAGAGGTTTTTCGCGCTGATCATGTTGGCCGTTGCGGAGTATTACCTTGTGCAGATGGGTCAGCTCCTCATCTGATTGTCATTCTCACGCTTCCAAATGAACGCTCGTAGTCTGGTTACAACACTCCTCGTAAGCGCAGCCGCGCTTAGTCGACCCGCAGCGGCTCAGGATCTCGGCATCGATGTCGGCGCTCGCGCGCCAGCGGTGACGGTCCAGTCACTCGATGGCAAGCCGGTCGATCTCGGGAATTTCATCGGCAAGACACCAATGCTCATCGAGTTCTGGGCGACGTGGTGCCCGAACTGTCGCGAGCTAATGCCGACCCTGCTCGACGTCGAGAAAAAGTTCGGCAAGCGCGTGAAGTTCGTCGCACTCGCGGTAGCGATCAACCAATCACCGGAGAAGGTGCGCAGATTTCTCGCCGCGCACCCGGTGCCGCACGATACCTTCTACGATATCGAAGGCAAGGCGGCGGGCGCATTCGATGCACCCGCTACCTCTTACGTAGTCGTGATCGACAAGACCGGACGCGTAGTGTACACCGGCCTCGGCGGGAAGCAGGATCTCGAGGCGGCGATAAGAAAAGCGTTGTAGGGCCTCCCGCTATTGCGCGGAGTCTCCCTTCCCGGGCGGAGCAAGACTATCCACCACCGCAGCAAGCTCCGTGTATGCAGAGGGTGTGAGGACCTTGAACGGCTTCGTGACGTACCCGATCCGGCCATCCGGACGAATCACGAACAGTGACCGGTTGTCCAGCTTGTTCTTCGCGTCGTAAGCGCCGTACGCCTGTCCGACTTTTCCACCCGGGTCGCTCGCAAATACGATCGGGAAATCTTCTTCCCGTGCCCAGGATGCCAGCGTCGTATCGGCATCCACACTGATTCCGATCACGGTGACGTTGCGGCCGTTGTTGAAGAGCGTGGCGTACTGATCACGGTACGCCTCCATTTGGATCGTTCAACCCTTGGTCCGTGCCTGGAAGAAAAAGGCGAGGACGACCGTGCGGCCACGATAATCGGAGAGGCGGACTGGACTCTTGAGCAGCCCATATCTGTCGGCGCCGGACAACGAAAAATCCGGTGCAACATCGTTTACCGCTGGGCCCGATGCGATCGCCGGCGCAGAAGCGGCGGTTTGTTGTGCGCTTGCGGATCCACTGACGGCGAGGAGTGCTGCCGCCGCGACAATGGTCAACGTCGTCGTTGTTGCTCGTTCGAGCATCCTTCAGCCCCCAGTGCGATATTGCTGAAAGTCTATACCGGGAACCCATTGACGGCTAGCCGCTTCGCATTCGCGCTGTTCCCACTCGCCGTGCAATTGTTCGCCCTCTTCGAACCGAGCGATGTTCTGGCGCAAGACGGGTCACACCTGGACGATGCCATCCAGATCGGTGCTCAGGCAATTGGGGTCGTCACTCGCGAATCGCCCGCCATCCATGGCCGCGATCTAACCGAGGGATATCTCACGCAACCGATCATTATGCTGCATGCGTCACCCTGGGGCGAGCTGTTGTCCCTCAAAACAAGCATCAACTTCGAGGGCGCCACGATCGAGCGCGGCGAGTTGAACGCCGGCATTTACGGCGAAGGCTACGTCGACCGTCGTCATCCTCACACCTACCTGCACGAGCTCATTCTCACATCGACGAAAAGATTTGGCACTGGCGTGTCAGGAATCTCAGTCGCAGCGGGCAAGGGGTTCGCTCCGTTCGGCACCGACGATCCAATGTCACGTCCGTTCGAGAAGTATCCGGTCAACCATCACCTGGCGCAGGTTCTCGAGCGAGCAGTTGCGATTGGGGCGGTGCGCGCCGACAAATGGATCATCGAGGCGGGAACGTTCAATGGCGACGAGCCAACGAGCGCTGGAGACACGCCCAACCGCAAGAGATATTTTGACTCCTGGGCCGCTCGCGGGACGTTCTTGCCGTGGCCGCAGGGAGAAATTCAGGCGAGCTACGCGCGCGTGAAATCTCCGGAGAACGCGACTGGTGGCGGCGCAGATCAAAGAAAACACAGTGCGTCCGTGCGCCTCGAGGACCCGCAGCACTCGGGATACGCGTTGTTGGAGTGGGCACGCACGGCGGATTATGTCGGATCGACGCGAACCTTCGCGTACCAATCGATACTAGCCGAAACCTGGGCGCGGTACGATTTTCTGAGCGGCGCACTGCGATTCGAGCGCACCGACAGGCCGGACGAGCAACGCCTCAACGACGAATTCAGAGTGGCCGTTCCCGCATCCGACCTGACAATCGCCGGCCGGTCGCGGTGGACAATTCTCACCGCGCGACTCGCGGCATCGGTCAGTTTGGGAAGAGCGTTCGTGATCGAGCCGTTTGGCGAGTTGGCTCGCTCGCGCGTGCGCCCGACGTTGCGGCCAAGCGGATTCGAGCCGCGTCAGTTTTATGGATCCGACCGCATCTGGAGCTTTTCAGTGGGTGCGAAGGTAGCAATCGGGATGGCGCACATGCGAATGGGCCGCTACGGTGTTGCGACTCCCACTCACCAGCGATCGACGATGGCCGGTATGGACATGGAGAAAATGTGAACGGTCGTCTGCTCCCGCTGATTTCCGGGGTTCTTCTCGCGGCGTGTGGGTCCGACAAGATCGTCCCGCCCGCGACGTCAGGAGAGCTCGCAGTAATCGGCACCGCGACGGTGGCCGACCGGTATACCGCCGAGATCTGGGTGCGTGGCAACGTCGCTTACACGACGACGTGGGGGTTCCGCAATGCTCCAGGAAATGCCGTCAAGATCTGGGACGTATCTGGGAGTGTCCCGACCCTCGTCGACTCTTTGATCGTACCAGGCGCCACGACACTTGGCGATGTACAGACGAGCGATGATGGACAATTGTTGATCGTCGCAACCGAGCGTTCTCCGGGCTCGATTATGATCTACAGCCTCTCCAACCCCGCGAAGCCGCAGCTCGTCTCGCGTTATACGACGGCACTGACCGATCCCGGAGTACACACCGCCGAAGTGCAGCGCGTGAACGGGAGGCTGTATGCATTCCTCTGCATCGACCCGCAGACGAGCTCGCCGGCGCGCCTCGTGATCGTGGACATTACTAATCCTGCCGCGCCAACCCAGGTTTTTACCGCCGTGATGGGCGATCCGTACGTGCACGACGTGTACGTGCGGGACGGAATTCTCTTCACTGCGCTTTGGGATGATGGCGTTGGAGTCTGGGACATCGGAGGCGTTGGGACAGGCACCGTAGCGAACCCAGCTTCTCTGGGCAGCTTCCCGACCGTTGATGGCGAGGTCCACAACATTTGGTGGTTTCACAACGCCGTCGCGGGCGAAAAGCGCTATCTGTTCGTGGGCGAAGAAGCAGGGCCAGCTGCGATCGGCTCCGCGTCGGCTGGCGACATTCACGTTGTCGACATCAGCAATCTCGCCTCGCCGCGCGAGGTGGCGTTCTTCCACGTCAGCGGGGCAGGCACCCATAACTTTTCCGTCGACGAGAACCGTGGTATTCTCTACGCGGCGTTTTACAACGGCGGCGTTCGCGCGATCGACGTCACCGGTGATCTCTCGAGCTGCGCTGCAGCTGACAAGAGTCCCGATGGACGCTGCGACCTCGCGAAGATGGGTCGTGAGCTCGCGCATGGGCCCGTCGGTGTGGGTCCGGTCTATATCTGGGGCGTCCAGCTTGTCGGCTTGACCGTTTACGCATCCGACATGCTCAACGGAATCTGGAAGCTCGGGCCCGCTTCATTCCCGCCGGACTGAAACTGCCCATCGTTCAAACCGTACGGGGATAGGGGTTGTCTAACCCGGTCACACCCGCATGGAGTCATCAATGAAGCGACAGTTCCGTGGCGCAGCCTTCGCCGCTGCTCCTTTCCTTATCGGCACAGCGGCGCACGCACAGCGGTCTAGTGCGTATACCGCTCCCCGCAATGCTGTTGTCGATGCGGCAGGAGCCAAAAGCGTCGCTGTCGAGGCAGCCGCCGGCAGTCTTCGCGTCGAGGGCAAGCCCGGCCTGCGCCAGGTGCAGGTGACCGGTACTGCGCGGGCGTCCAGCCAACAAATTCTCAGTCGGATCAAGCTTATCGCAGAGCGGCGCGGAGATCTCGTCTTCATCAAAGCGGACATTCCCGAGCATGACGACGACTACTACGACAACTACTCCGCCGGCCTCGATCTCGTGATCGAGGTTCCGCAGGGGATCGATGCGGACATATCGGACGGCAGCGGTGACGCCAGGATCCTGAACGTCGGTGCACTCGAAGCGCAAGACGGCTCTGGCGAGCTGCGAATAGATGGCGCCGCATCGGTCCGCGTCACCGATGGGTCCGGTTCGCTGACGATCGAAAACATTCGTGGAGATGTTACCGTCAATGATGGCTCGGGCGAGATCGACGTACGCAACGTCGGCGGCTCGTTCAATGTGCAAAGCGATGGTTCTGGAAGCATCAGCGCTACGGACGTACGCGGCTCGGTGATCGTAGAGAGCGACGGATCGGGATCCATCGACGTGAGCAAGATCGGTAAGGATTTCCGAGTAGACTCAAAGGGCAGCGGCGACATTGGCTACATGGATGTTGTGGGACGAGTCGATATCCCCGAGCGCCATCGCGACCACCGCCGCAGAGGTGACGAGCGGTAACACAGCGCGCATACGTGCACGTTTATTGCCCCACAGCCCTCCGAACTGTGCGGGGAATAGACGATGTCGGCGAGCGTCGTTTGTCGCCGCGATTCCCCGCCTCCAACGGAGAATGAAATGCGCGCTCTGGCGATCCTCTTCTGCGCTCTAGTCATTGCACCAGTACTATCCGCACAGCAGTCCACTCAGAAGTCCGCGCAAGGTCCGACGCTCCAGGCAGCAGCGGTCGGATTTCAGGTTCGTGCCGAGAAAGTAGACGCATCGACGAAGGTGAACCTGGCGCGACCCCACGAAGGTCAGGATGTCGCACTGATGGTTGTCGGAGTCGGCGCGATGATCGTGGGAGCTATCGTCGAGGGCACCGCCGGAACGATAATCCTGATCGGCGGGGCGGGCATGGCGCTGTACGGTCTGTATCACTACCTGGAGTAAACACTACCGCGTCGCGTTCACCACCGGCGTCACTCGCATGAAGAAGCCGATTCCCGCCCGCGTCCACGGCGTTCTCGATTACGCGACGGTCGCAGCATTTCTCAATGCGCCGATGGTTTTTGGATTCAGCGGGACGCCGGCGGCAATCGTTTATTGGCTCGCCGGCATTCATTTATTGGTGACGGGCACAACTGATTTTCGGCTTGGGCTGTTCGACTGGATACCCTTACGCATCCATGGCGCGCTCGAGTTTGTGGCGGGACTATTTTTGCTCGTCGCGCCGTGGCTATTCGGGTTTTCCGCCAATCCTGTAGCGCGCAACTTCTTCGTCGCGTTAGCCGTTATCGTGCTCGCCGTAGTTGCGCTCAGCGATTATTCGCAACGTGTCGAGCTGCCGCCGGTGCAACCCGGGGATCGCAGACGCTGGGGGAGGGCGGTGACGCCAGCGCCGGCCTCACAGGGAGAAAAGCCCCCGCCGCCTGCCGTCTAGGCTTCGCCTTCGATGTGCAGCGTGCCAGAGCTCACGAGCACTGATGTCCCGCCAACTCTTATTGCGGCGAGCTGACCCCGTTTGAGATCAACCTCCAGCTCGAGCCGACTCGGTCGGCCCATCTCCACGCCTTGATCTACAGTCCAGCGCAGCGTACCGTCGCGCGTCTCGGCGCGTAGCGCCAGGAATCCAGCGAGCGCGGCACACGCGCTGCCCGTTGCCGGATCTTCGCCGATGCCCAACCCCGGCGCGAACATGCGCGCGCGGATGTGACCGCCCTCGAAGATGTTGGCCCAATCTTCCGTACTGAAGACAAACATGTCCGGCGCCCAGTAGTCGCGCAGTGATTGCTCCCACTTGGCAATATCGATCTTCACCCACGACAGCATCTCGGGCTTCTTGATCGGAATGAAGAGATAGGGCACGCCCGTTGACACTGCTTCCGGCTCGATCATGTCGTCCGCGACGATATGACTCGGCTCGAGCGACAGAATCTCGCACAACGTTTCTGGCGGCGGGGGCGGATCCTTGATCTCTGGGAGCTTTGCGGAGGTCAGCTGCGCGAAAACAGGTCTGCCTGCTTCAGATCGAATCAAAACCGGGATCGGGCCGACGCCCTCCTCGAGCACGATGCGCGTTTCGCCGCCGTGGAGCGGAATCTCGCCGATCGACGCGAGCACGAACGCGCATCCAACGGTTGGATGTCCCGCAAACGGCAGCTCCGCGCCCGGCGTGAAGATCCGCACGCGCCGCGTGTTGCTCGCCAGCGTCGGTGGAAAAACGAAGACTGTCTCGGAGTAGTTGAATTCGCGCGTGACTGCCTGCATTTGCGCGTCCGATAATCCACGCGCGTCGGGAACGACAGCGAGCGGATTGCCACCGTGCAGGTG
>JBJMOA010000150.1:0-18754 GCA_045803975.1 Gemmatimonadaceae bacterium | reverse complement strand
TCCGCCCAGCCCCCTGTTACGGGAACGAACTTACCAGCGCGCACGTGATCGTCGACAACGATTCCATCATGCGTGTGCACCACTGTCTTGAACAGTGGATTGAATCCGGAGCGCTGCTCCCTCATGTAGTAGAGCAGCGTGTCGGCCGTGCCCGCGTACACGTTGTCGCGAATCCGAACGAGGGGAGACGTAATTCCACCGGCCGATATGTGGTAGTCGCCGGTGGCCTTCACGGAAGAAAAGTCGAGCCGGTAGTTGGTGATGCACGGACCAAACGGTTTCGCGGGAAGCGGCGAGCGTCGGAGGATTTGTCTTCCAGCCGCGTCTGTAACCGTGAAGCTTCGTAATTCGCTTTTTTCGAGAGCGCAGAAAACGGCGATTTTAGGCGCGTCGGGCACGTACCCAAGCTGATTGATGCGGATCGCCGCCATGGGTGCCGAAGTCGCGGCGACCTGCGCAGACAGGCCCAGCAAAGCGAAAATCATGGCGTTGATAGTGAGCTTTTGGGTGTCTCACGCTTCTGCAGAACGCGGTCAAAGTACTCGGCAGCGGTCTGCACATCGCGAGCGGAGATATAATCCTCACCCAATCGCCGCGCTCCCGCGAGCGCCACCGGGACCAACCGGGAGGCTAAACGACGTATTTCGGGGTTCGCCAAGCCGAACTTCCCGGCGTCCTCGAGCAAGTCGTTGCTCGGCACGTCGAGTAATTCCGCAGCGCTGGCCGCGCTCGGTTCATCGTATACGAGACCTGTAACGAAGACAACCGGAGCCGCGAGTGCATCGGGCTCGATCGTATCCGCCGATCGCATCTCGAAGAATTCTTTGGGGCGCACTTCGGGAAAGAGAGTCGACAAATGAAATATCCAGTCCTCGGCCGTTATTGACGAGTCTTGAATCCAGGAGCGAAATGGCTGATAGCCCCTGCCACCTTTGCGCATCGCGATCGCGTCGAGAGCGAAGTCGAGATATCGCTCGGCGTAACGAGATTCGTCGTAAACGATTCCGGTGCGCGAGGCATCCAACGTTCTCCATAGGTGGGCGCGATAGCTCGCCCACGCGGTGGCTCGGCCGGCGTACTCGCGTGAGTTCGCGAACATCGCAACGATGATCGGGGCGAGGGCGTTCAGCAATCGCCACCTGGATGCCGGTTTCTCTCCACGTTCGAGATTTATCTGGAGGGCTGCTGTCTGGCGCATCATCTGCACGCCCGACGGCCCGATCGAATCGAAGTAGCGCGTCATTCCGACATAGCGCGCCCGATGCAACTGCAACGGGACGGAGTCGATGTCGTTATAGGGATCGACGCCGCGGGCGACCAGGTCAATTTCGTCAAGCGTCATCGCTTCGCGCAGGAGAGCCGCGAGCGATTGTGTCGAGGCGATCACCGAAGATGCGGTCGCATGAGGCGATGTACTGATCTCGATCTGACCACCAGGCTCGAAGGAAATCCGCGCTCCATCCGATAGCAGCCAGGAAGGAGGGTCACTGTCATTCGATTGTTCGCGCCAGCCTTCGCGCTCGGCTAACCGCGACAGCAGTTCAGACGTCGACTTACGCTTGTCATCGACGGCGAGCACGCGCCCGTGCGTCGCCCTGTGAATCGGAATGAGCTCGAGCTCCAGGCCGATCGCACGCGGGAACACCGACTTCGATGGAGCGAACAGTCGTTGCCGAACGTCTTCCAACAACTGCGCCTCGGTGAGGCTCACGGAGCTTGCTCAGCTCTCCACGCGCGCGAGTGCCAGCACAAACGAACCGTCATCTGCCGGCATCCACTGCTCGATTGCCAGGCCCGACGCGGAGAGAATGTCCTCCAACATCGGTCGATCGTACTTGTAGCTCAACTCCGTGCGAATGCTCTCGCCTTTCTCGAAAGAGATCTCGCCGATTTCGGGGATCACGACCTTGACCGGCCGCCGAGCGATGAGATGCATCTCCACGCGGTGCTGTTCGCTGTTGTAAAACGCGCGGTGATCGAAGCCGTCGATCGGAAAATTCGCATTGAGCTCACGGTTGAGCCGGTTGAGGACATTCAGGTTAAACGCGGCCGTCACGCCTTTCGAGTCATTGTACGCCCGATTGATGATCTCCGGATCCTTGATCAGGTCGGCGCCCAGCAGGAACCGGTCTGTTGGACCCATCGATCGAGACATATGCGACAGCAGTTGAATCGCCTGTTCGCGTGAAAAATTCCCGATCGTGCTACCCAGGAATGCAACCAGTGTCGGACTCGCAACAGGCGGGAGCGCGAATGCCTCGGTTATATCGGATACCACCGGCGTGATGCGGACGTTCGGGTAATCCGCGCGAAGCTGGATCGCCGTCGCCTCCAGGAAATCCTTGCTGACGTCCACCGGTACGTAGCACTCGGCGCAGCCGTTCGCGATCATTTCGTCGAGGATGATGTGCGTTTTCGTCGCGCTGCCGGCGCCGAGCTCGACGAGTGAGCAAGGCCTCGCCGTGCGAACGATCTCGCCAATCTTCTGCTCCAGCAACGCCCGCTCGGCGCGCGTCAGATAGTATTCGGATAACTGAGTGATCTCTTCAAACAGCTCCGAGCCGCGCTCGTCGTAGAAATATTTCGGCGACAGCTGCTTCGGCGATCTCGTCAAGCCCAGGCGCACATCGCGCACCATCTGCTGTCGCGACCGCCGCACCGTATAAGGCGGCGTTCCGCCTACGACATCAGCGTGATCGTTGTTTCTCATGCCGCGTCACGTGCGCAGCGAAATCCGCTGAAGATCTGTCGTCTGATCGGATAGTCCCAATTGCGGAACGTGCTGCGAATCGCGCCGGGCCGGGTTGCCCACGAGCCGCCGCGCAAAACCTTGTACGCCGAGCCGAAGAATTCCTCCGAGTATTCCTTGTAGGGGAAACTCCGGAAGCCGGGATAGCCGCTGAAATCGCTCGCCGTCCATTCCCAGACGTCGCCGATCATCCCGTAACAGCCGACGGGCGACACGTTGCGATCGTATGTGCCGACGGGAGCAGTGTCGAAAGCGAGCTGGTCGATGTTCGCCAAGCTCGAATCCGGGATTGAAGCTCCCCACGGGAACTCTCGTGCTCCTCCGGACGAAGGATCCCACGACGCCGCGGCTTCCCACTCGAGCTCCGTCGGAAGTCGCTTCTTGTCCCACGCCGCAAACGCCTCAGCCTCGTAATAACATACGTGACAGACCGGACGCGTCGGATCTACACGTCGTACGACATCCATCGATCGGGTGAACCAGTCGTTGCCGTCCCGCGTCCAATACTTTGGCGCGAACGCACCGCTCTCGGCGAGCCAGCGACGCCCCGCCTCTGACCACAACTCCTCCCGCTCGTAACCGCGGTCGGCGATGAATTCCAGATAGCGCCCGTTGGTTACCGGGCTGCGGTCGATCAGAAATGGCCGCAGGGCAACTTCATGTTCAGGTCGCTCGTTGTCGTACGCAGCGCTGCGGTCATTCGTGCCGATGGTAACGGTGGCTCCATTGAACGCAGCCATCGTGTTGGTCAGAGGCGGCTGTGCCGAGAAAGTGATGCTTCGTGGCGCTTGGTACGGTTCACCTTTCTTCAATTGCAGCGTTTGCAGGATCGTTTCGTTGTGCTGATACTCGTGCTGAAGGACCATGTTGTACACGTAGGCATCGCGCAGCAGCGGATTCCTATCATCGAGCTCGACGCTGTCGAGGCGATCGAGAACGCGCGAACGGATTTCATCGAGGCGCTCGATCATCTCAACGAGGGTGGGCAGCGGCAGCGCCGCGCGCGTTGATCGCGGATGCTCGAACGGATTGTACAATCCGGGCATCTCCGAAAACTCGATCGGACCATCGAGATTCTTGGTAAGCCACAGCTCCTCGAAGTGCGCGATATGCCCGACGTCCCAGATGATCGGGCTCATGAGCGGATCGTGCTGTCGATGAAGGTCTGCATCCGAGAGCCCGGAGATCAGCAGCAGGGTTCTGGCGCGCGCCTCGGTCAAGAGGTCAGCGATTCTCTGCTTCGATGGAACGGCAGAGGGAGATGCTGTTGTTGTAAGTCTGGAGACTGTCATGGGAGGGAGAGGCGCTTGCGCCAACCTCTGCAATGTTACTGCGGACGCGAAAAGTTGCCAGAGCAAGCTACGAGAGAGCATCAGAAACCTGACACCAATCAGTCAGCCTTCTGACTACACTTGTTGTTACTTTCACCGGAATAAATGGCCGAGCAAAGAATAGCGTTGGTAACCGGTGGGAATCGCGGAATCGGACTCGAGGTGTGCCGGCAACTCGCGCAACTCGGCGTCAAGGTCATCCTGGGCTCGCGCGATCCCGACAAAGGCGCGGCCGCTGCCAGCGAGTTAACTGGTACTGGGCTTTCCGTTCAATCGCGGCAGCTCGACGTCGCCAACGTTCAGAGCATTCGCGAATGCATGAACTGGATACGTCGCGATGTCGGTCGTCTCGACATTCTCGTCAACAACGCCGGTATCATGATGGAGGATGAAGAGGCGGACCCTCTGGAGGAGCTCGAGATCGTTCGTGACACGATGCAGACGAACGTCTACGGTCCATTGCTGCTGTCGCGGTTGGCCATCCCGATAATGAAAAGCCGACGCTACGGCCGCATCGTCAATCTTTCGAGCGGCATGGGTTCACTCGCCGAAATGGGCGCCGGGTACATTGCCTACAGGCTGTCGAAAGCCGGGATCAACGTCGTGACGCGCGTGCTTGCCGCCGAGACGGAAGGTATGGGAATCCATGTCAACTCCGTCGACCCGGGGTGGGTGCGCACCGCGATGGGCGGACGTGGCGCGACCCGGACGGTTCAGAAGGGCGCCGAGACTGTAGTGTGGCTCGCGGATCTTCCCGATAGTGGTCCGACGGGTGGCTTCTTTCACGATCGCAAAGCGATGCCGTGGTAGAATTGCACTCGCCAAGATCTGCGGATAGGTTTTTCGGTCGAATCGTACATGGCCAATCCCAGTGTAGTTGCACCTAGCCCAGCGAGCCGTCACGGCCCGTTGATCGGCTTCTTTGAGCGTGCACCAGTTATAGCAGGCGGCGTCGTCGCCATCGTTGGCACGGTGACACTCGTTGGCTGGGCCTTGAACCTTCCCGTCATTCTCATCTCGCTGACCGGCGGTTATCCAATCCTGCCGCTCACCGCGACCAGCTTCGTTTTCTCGGGCGTGTCGCTGGCTATGGCGGCCCGCCAGCATCGAACCTCGAGAACTGAAGCAATTCAACAGACGCTGGCGGCACTGGTCGCTACGATCGCGGTACTCACACTGTACGAGTACCTGCGCGGCGCGGGGTCGGGATTCGACATGCTCCTTTTTGGAGACAACCTGCAGACATACACGCGGCCTCCGTACGGCCGGATCGCGATCAACACCGCGGGTAGCCTGCTGCTGTTGGCGCTGGGACTGCTCTTCATTCCGCACGATCAGAGAAAGCACGATTTAAGGGCGCAGATGTTCGCGACGCCGGGAATACTCATTCCATTGTTCGCGGTTGTCGGCTATGTGTTTGGCGTCAAGGAGATGTACAGCTTGACGCAGACGTCGGGGATGGCGCTGCCGACAGCGATTACGCTGGTGCTGCTTGGGGTCGGCCTTCTCGTCGCGGTGAGGTATCGTGGTGTCGCCTCTCTGCTCATGGACGAGGGAGCAGCCGGCGTACTGACGCGCCGGCTCCTTCCCGCCGCCCTATTTGCGCCAGTCATCCTCGGGATCGTCCGGATGGTCGGTGAGTCCGCGAATGTCTACGGAACCGAGCTGGGCGAATCGCTTTTTGCCGTCTCCAGCATCCTGACTTTTGTCGGGCTTGTGCTCTGGTCAGCGCGAGTTCTTCGCAACACCGACAAGGAGCGCGTCGATCTGCTCCTGCTCGAGCAACAGGCACGCGCCCACGCCGAACGCGCGCGTAATGAAGCAGAAGCGGCGCGCGCCGAAGCCGAGCGCGCGAACAACAGCAAGACGGACTTCCTCGCGGTGATGTCGCACGAGCTGCGCACACCGCTTACCGCGATCATGGGTTACGAGGAGCTGTTATCGGACGGTATCACGGGCCCCGTCACCGAGCTCCAGCGACAGCAGCTCGGGAGGATCAACGCCAGTGCGCGGCATCTCCTGGGGCTCATCGACGAGATTCTCACCTTTGCTCGTGTTGATATCGGCCGCGAGCGTGTGAGATGGGAATCGCTGTCCATCAATCACACAATCGGCGACGCGGCAGCGCTCGTCGAGCCGATGGCGTCGGCGAAAGACATCAAGCTCATCATCGAGCTGCTGGAAGAAGATCAGGCGATCCAGACGGACGGCACCAAGTTCCGCCAAATGCTCGTCAATCTGCTTTCGAATGGGATCAAGTTTACCGAGAAGGGCGAAGTTCGCGTGCGGATTTCCGTGACGAACGGATTTCTCGAGATTCGGATTGCCGATACGGGTATCGGCATCCCCGCGGATAACATCGAAGACGTCTTCGAGCCGTTCTGGCAAGCGGAGCAGACTGCGACGAGGAAGACGGGCGGCACCGGGCTTGGATTGAGTGTCACGCGCAAGCTTGCGCGCCTGCTGGGTGGCGATGTGACGGTTACGAGCAGGATGGGCATGGGTACGACGTTTGTGTTGACGCTACCGCTCAAGGCGCCGGCCGGGGAATCAGTTCGCCATCACACGCCGACAACGCCGACAGGGCCAATTCCCGCGTTGCGAATCTAGACAGTTAGCGCGCGCCGACCTTGACGTCGGGCTTCGCCGTCACGGCCGCGCCTGCTTCCTCGAGCGGTGCGACGAAGTTGTAAAGCTTGAGACGGAGATTCCCGCGCGGTCCCAGCCTCCCGTCGTGCTCATAAAGAGTAACTGAGCAATTCGCGATCTCTGCTTTCTTGTCGATTGCGAGGAGCTCGTCTTCGGTGAGATGCTCGATGATGTAGCGTAGGCAGAGTACGACGACGGCGTGACAAACGACGAGAACGCGCTGACCGCAGTACTCGCGCGAGAGCATTTCGGTCGCGCTGCGCAATCGTAGAATGACATCGCACCAGCTCTCTCCACCGGGCGGCCGGTGGTAGAATTTGCCAAGGAGACGCCGAAGCTCCGCCTGATCGGGGTATTGCTCGCGGACACCGACGGAGGTCAGCCGATCGAGAATGCCGAACTCTTTCTCGCGGAACCGCTCGTCGACGATGAGGGAGTACGAGTCGCTGCTCATGCCGGCGGTTTTCACAATCAAGCTCGCGGAGTCGCGGGACCGGAGGTACGGCGATGTAAGAACGATATTCGGTCGACGTTCTTCGGGCAGAGTTTTGAGCCAGCGTCCGAGTGCGATCGATTGGCGCTGACCGAGCTCGGAGAGTGGTACATCCACGTCACGAACATCGATGTCGATCATCGCGTCGCCCGCTTCGATGGCGGCCTCGCGTGCGACGTTGCCGGCCGATTCGCCGTGGCGAACGATGTAGAGGAGATCTGGCCAGATCTGGTCGGGACTCACGCGATGGAAGAGGTCAAGGAGTGTACCAAGGGGGGAAGGGGGATGGGGGATGGGGGAAGAGCGAAGGGCGAAGACGGACGCGCGCGAACGACGAAGCAATGTCGTGGTGCAAAGCTTGTAACGCGCGTCAGCATGCGATTGGATCCTGAGCGAATCGATCCGGACTGGGCGCATTATCCGAACACGATTCTCACCTTCCTGGCGAACCCCGCGGTGCGAATTGATTTGCGCCAGGTACTGCGCGCCGACGCTCTCGCCCGGCTGAAAGAGATTGGCCTGGGGGATTCGTTTGCAATTCTTACTGCGTTCGATCCCGATGGCCGGGATCTCTCCGCGCGCGAGAACGAGCAACGCCAGGCCGAGCTCGAGGCGCGACTAGCAGCTGGTCGCTATGACTTTGTCCGCGTCGAGGCGTGTTCTTCTGACCGCTCGCACTGCGAACACAGCGTCGCAGTCAGGATGTCGCAGCGCTCTGCGGTCGATCTCGCGCGCGAATTCGGACAAGTCGCGATTTTCTGGTTCGACGGAAAGGCGTTCTGGATCGTCGGCGCGATTGGCAAGACAGATCCGCTTATGCTTCCGCGTAACGCATAACGGGTAACGCGAAACGGGTAACGCGTTACACGTTACCCGTTACCCGCATCGCGTTTCCCGATCCCTGCGGTTCCCGATCTCGTTAAAGCGGCTTGTATCGATACCCGTACACGCCACCCTTTGTCGACGAGATCTTGAACGTTCCAGTTCCCTTCGGGGCTACTGGACCAACTGTGGCACTCTGGGTGTCCACAACGGCTCCGCTCTTGTCGAGAAATTCCACGCTCAGGTTGTAAGTCTTGGACGCTGTCCCACGGTTCTCGATCGTTCCGGCCAACGTCGTTCCGTCGGCGCGACGGGTGAACTCGTTCACCGCGAGCTTCACCGGCGCGTTCTCCGACTTCGTGTTGAAGTACACGAGCGAATCCGTGTAGATCTTCTGGAGCTTCTTGTCCTTCGTGCCCTTGTACAGACCCTGATACGCGAAGGCATAGAGAAGCGGATTTTCGGGGTTGCTCGGATCCATGGCGACGAGCTTGTCGATCAGTGGGAATGCTTTCGAGAACTCGTTGTTCTGGATATAGGTCGCCGCGAGGTTGTTGATCGCGTCGCGCGAATACGGATTCTGCGCGAGCGCGGCATCATAGAGCTTGGCGGCATCTGCCACACGACCGTTGCGGGTCGCTATAACGCCAGCGTGAACGAGTGTGAGCTCTCCGTATTTCGACGTATTGGCCAGGATGGGCGCATAGACGCTCGGAACGGATGCGCTGTCGCCAGCCGCCATGTACATGCGGGCTGCGTTGTCGATCGCGTCGGCCAGGAGAAGATCATTGGTTGCGACGGCGAGGTAGTCCTGCCACGGCTTGATCGCCTCCTTCGCGGCGGCACGTTTGGCCGCGCCAGTCGCCGCGTCAACCCTATCCGACGCTGCCGAAGCGATCTCGTACATCGTCTTGCTGCGCACATCGGCGTAAGCCGTGTCGGTTCCGGCAGCCGCGAGGGTCTGCTTCCAGTACTCGTTGGCGGCAGCCCAGTTCTTCCGGTTACGCTCGATCGACCCAAGCACCGAGTACGCGTAGGGCGCCTTGCGATCGAGTATCAGCGATCTCTTGGCGAGGATTTCCGCGGAATCGAGCTTTCCTGCGTTCAGAGCAGTGATGGCGCCGTTGAGAGTATTGAGCCACGGTTTCTGCTGCCGCCACTGTGCGATGAGTGGAACACACTCGGGCGCCGCCTTTTCCACGAGCGAGAACGCGGAGTCAGCGGCAGCGTAGACGTCGATAGTCGCCGTGGGATTCGTGGTGAGACCGAGGGCGCTTCTCGGCACGACGGCCTGCGCACTGGGCTGCGTGAGGTAAATGATGTACGCTTCGCCGCGCAGGTAGTTGCGCGCCGTCGGATTGTCGTTGCCGTTTTCGATCAGCTTCAGGACCTGTTGGACATCAGCCGTCGGATTGCCCTTCTCGGACGCGGAAATGGCGCGCGTCAATGAGAATTGGGCCTTGGCGATGTCACCTTTGGTATTGGCGGTGGGATCGCATTGCGCGGCATTTTGCGCACTGAGTGGCGACACGGCAGCGACACCAAAAGACAGCGCGGCCGCGGTTCGAGTGAATAAAGCTCTCATCCAGGTTCTCCCTGACTTATCAAATGAAAAAGGGTGGGCGGAAGTACAGCCGTAATATACCCCGAGAGGTTCTTCGTTCCGGCAAGGGGGGAAGGGGGATGAGGGATGAGGGATGAGGGAAGCGCTAAGCCAATGTTCGAGCCGCTTCCTTTATTAGGTCCAGCGCATGTCGAACGTGAGCTTCGGTCGTGTGGATGTTGCCGATCGCTATTCGAAGTGCGTAGGAACCGCGGACTCTCGTGTGTGAGAGGTAGACTTCCCGGCCTTCCAGCAGCCTCTTCAACAGATTTGAGTTGTGTTCGTCGAGGTTGCTGTCTGGCAAGCCTCGTGGGCGGTGGCGGAAGACTACCGTCGAGAAGTTTACCTCTGCCATTCGCTCGAGCTCGGGATCCGCGTCGATCCACTCTGCCAGCTTTCTCGCAATTCGGATGTGCTCGCTGATCATCGAGCGTAAGCCGTCGACACCGAAGTTCCGGATCACGAACCACAGCTTTAGGGCTCTGAAGCGACGGCCCAGCGCGACGCCGTAGTCCATCAAGTTCGGGACGCGATCGCCTGCCCCGCCCTCGCTCACCACGAGGTAATCCGGTATGTGCTGAAACGCACGCCGTAGCAGATCGGCGCGCCGAGTATACAGGACGGAGCAATCCATCGGCGTGAAAAGCCACTTGTGCGGATTCACCACGAGCGAGTCCGCATGGTCGCATCCGTCGAGCACTCGACGCATCTCGGGCAAAATCGCCGCGATTCCGCCGTACGAGGCGTCGACGTGGAGCCACATATTCTCTCGCTCGCAAATTTCGGCGATCGCCGGAACGGGATCGATGGCCGTCGTCGATGTCGTCCCAACCGTAGCAACGACAGCAAGCGGCACGCGGCCGGCGCGCCGATCTTCTTCCACCGCCTTGACGAGAGAGCGCGCGTCCATGCGCAGCGCCGAATCCGTCGGAATCTTTCTCAGCGAATCGAGGCCGAAACCGAGCGTCATCACCCCTTTGTCGACGCTCGAGTGCGCCTGCTCTGAGCAGTACAGCGTCAGGCGAGGCAGGTCGGCGCGTCCCGACATTCCCTCCTCGCGAATTCGCAGCTCGGGATGTAGCTCGCGAGCCGCGGCAAGCGCGTAAAGAGTATTCGACGATGCAGTGTCGCCGATGACGCCGAACAGTCCATGCGGCAGACCCAACATCTGCCGCAGCCAATCCAGCGTCAGAACCTCGAGCTCTGTCGCGACCGGACTCGTCCGCCACAACATCGCGTTCACGTTGAGCGCGGCCGTCAACGCTTCGCCAAGTACGCCCGCACCGGTCGCCGAATTCGCGAAGTAGGCCATGAAAGCAGGGTGATTCCAATGCGTCGTGGCAGGCACGATCAATTTGCGAAAGTCGGCCAGGATCTGCTCCATCGACTCCCCGCGCTCTGGCGGGCCGGGCGGAAGTGAGGCGCGTACGTCACCGGGCTGTAGCGCCGGCAGAACGGGCCATTCGTCGGCCTTCTCCAGGTACCCCGCGATCCAATCGATCACTTCGTGCCCCAGCTTCCGAAATTCGGCGGCCGACATGTCGCGCATCGGCGGTAGCGGGGACGGCGGCTCCATCGAGACAAATATAGAGTCCAGCCCGCGTATATTTGCGCGAATGGCGCGCAATCCGATCGTACTCATCCACGGCTACTCAGACGAAGGCGCGTCTTTCAGGAGGTGGGAGAGCATTCTCGAGCAGCGTGGATACAACGTCGCGATGATCCACGCCTGCACGTATCGCTCGCTCACCAACGAAGTCAGCATCAAGGACATCGCCGAGGGCTTCGACCGCGCCCTGAGAATCCAGGCCGGCCTCAGCGCCGACGAGCCGTTCGATGCGATCGTCCACTCCACCGGGATGTTGGTAATCCGAGCATGGCTCACCGCCTACGAGGGCCGGCGCGGACGTCTCAAACATCTCATCGGCCTCGCGCCCGCAACCTTCGGCTCGCCCCTCGCCCACAAGGGCCGTAGCTGGCTCGGCGCGCTGTTCAAGGGCAATAGACATCTCGGACCAGACTTTCTCGAGGCCGGCGACAAGGTTCTCGACGGCCTCGAGCTGGCCAGCCGCTTTACCTGGGACCTCGCCCACCTCGACTTGCTCGGCGACGAGACTTTCTACGGCTCAACGCGGCGGACGCCCTACGTCTTCATTTTTTGTGGAAACGAGAGCTACGGAGGATTGCGGCAGCTCGCCGATGAGCCGGGCACCGACGGAACCGTGCGCTGGGCCGGATGTCCGCTGAACACGCGAAAGATCGTTCTCGATCTCACCCGCGACCCGGCGCGCGAGAGCAGTGACAAGCGCATCTCCGTCGCTGACTGGAAGAATACCGACATTCCACTGATTTCGATCGATGGCAAGAACCATGGTACGATCCTGTCCGAGCCAGGTGACGTACTTGCGAATCTTGTCGATAGCGCTCTGCAGGTCTCGAGCGCGCCCACCTTCACACAGTGGATCGACGACGCCACAAGGAAAACGAGATCCGCGCGAGAGAAAATCGACGAGTGGCAGCAGTTCATCGTACGGGTGGTAGATGAGCGCGGAGATCCAGTACCTGATTACAACATCCAGTTATTCAAACGTGGCGATCCCGCTTCCGGCAGCAACATCCACCAGTTCGATCTCGACGTTCATACATACAAGGGAGATCCGAGCCTGCGGAGCTTTCACGTGAAGCTCGCCGATCTCGAATACAAGAAGCTTCCGAACCTGTGGGTGCGTGTAATCGCATCTTCCGGGTCGCAACTCGTCGGCTACCAGGGGTTCGGCAGCGAGAAATTGGGCGACGCTGCACCCCCGGCCCGGGAGGCAAAATGGGACGCCGCCCTCGATATCTCCTCCCTGCCGGACGATACCGGGATAAAATTCTTTTATCCGTTCACTACGACCTTGGTCGAGATCAGGCTCAATCGGGAGCCGCTACCACTTACGGGCAAGAATGAAGTCTGCTGGTTCTAGCGCATTCGGAAAAAAGGCCGTCGCATATCTCAAGAAGGCTGATCCCACGCTGGCAAAGGTGATCGAGCAAGTCGGTCCCTACAAAGGATGGCCTGCTAGCAACGGAACCCATTTCGACGCCGTCGCCCGGTCGATCGTTTTTCAGCAGCTCTCGGGCAAAGCCGCTGGCACCATCCACGGTCGTTTTCAGGGACTATACGGCGGGCGAACGCCATTGCCGAGTGAGCTTGCGTCGACATCCGACGAGCAATTGCGCGCTGTCGGACTATCGCGGCAGAAGTCAGCCTATCTAAAGGATCTCGGCGCCCGGGTTGCAGCAGGACAACTGCCGATCGAGACGCTGCACGAGCTCACGGACGAAGAAGTCATCACTGCTCTCACGCAGGTCAAGGGAATTGGTCGCTGGACAGCGCAAATGTTCCTCATGTTCCGCCTCGGCAGACCCGATGTGCTGCCCGATCTCGACCTCGGCGTGCAGAAAGGAATACAGCGGGCATACCGTTTGAGGAAGCTTCCAACACCGGAGCGCGTCAAGAAGATAGGCGCCAAGTGGGCGCCGTACCGCTCCGTAGGCTCGTGGTACATGTGGCGGCTGATCGATACGCCGACACCGGTGCCACGATCAGGAGACTGATTGTTACATCCACTTGCTGCACTCGCTGACCACCTCAGTGCGCCGGGCGTGCACGACAGGATCAGAGATATTGCCCTGATGCTGATGTCGACGGTGCACGCTGAGCTCGAACGCGTTGCTGGCGATGTAGACGACGCGATTGATCGCTGCCGAGCGGTGCTCACGGCTCTCTCGGGTGAGCCGCACGAGCGGAGCTTCGATGTGCGCTTTTGGGACGGGACAGTTGATCACGGCAAGAGTGCGCGTCCACCGTTCACGCTCGTTCTCAATCGTCCAGCGGCGCTGAAGCGGATGCTGCTCCCGCCCAACGAGCTATCGCTCGTGGAGTCGTACATCAGCGGCGACGTGGATATCGAGGGTAGCATGGAAGCGTCCTCCGCGCTCGCGGACATTATCGGAAGACGAATTCGCTCACCACTCGGTATTGCTCGCCTCATCGGGCTGGTGCTCCGACTGCCAGGCAAAGCGGAAGACGATCTCAATGACGTGCGCTTTCCGGAGCGCGCGAGAAAGCTCGGACCACGGCATACTCCGGTGCGTGACGCGGCGGCAATCCATTTCCACTACGACGTGGGCAACAGCTTTTACAAGCTCTGGCTCGATCGGCGCATGGTTTATTCCTGCGCGTATTTCCGGTCGCCTGATGATTCGCTCGACGTCGCGCAGGAGGCGAAGCTCGATCTCATATGCAGAAAGCTTCGTCTCAAGCCAGGCGAACGATTCCTCGATATTGGCTCCGGGTGGGGCGGGCTGATCATGTACGCCGCCGAGCATTATGGGGTGGACGCGACGGGCATCACGCTGAGCGAGAATCAGGCGAAGCTGGCAAACGAGCGCATCGAGAAGTCGGGACTGCGCGACCGCTGTCGCGTGCAGATTCGCGACTACCGCACTCTCGTCGAAGGAGACAGCTACGACAAGATCGCGAGCGTCGGTATGATCGAGCACGTTGGACTCAGTCATCTGCCGGTTTACTTCCAGTCGGCGTATCGTGCACTGAAGCCGGGCGGGCTATTCCTGAATCACGGTATCGTGAGCCTTGGCGAGGCGCGCCCGAAATCAGCGCGTGAAAAGATCTTCCGAAAATTCTGGAAAGCGGACGCCTTCATCGACACTTACGTGTTCCCTGATGGAAAACTCACCGCGGCGGACGATGTTATCGCTGCCGCCGAGGCGTCGGGGTTCGAGGTGCGGGACGTCGAGAGCCTGCGCGAACATTACGCGATGACGCTCCGTCACTGGGTGAGATCGCTCGAGGAGAAGAGTGCGGATGCAATGGCGCTGGTGGGAAGCCACACTTATCGGGTGTGGAGACTCTACATGGCGGCATCGGCGAACGCATTCGCGACAGCCGCTATCAACATCATTCAGACATTGCTGGCCAAGCCGGATGCGTCGGGTCGATCGAACATTCCCCTGACGCGGGAAGACATCTACGGGGCGGACGGAGCAGGCGCGGCGGGCAGTCTCGCAGCGAATTCGAGGGCGTCGAGAGTAGCTTGAGATCGGCGATCCTCGTGGGCGGTGCCCTTGCCGCCGTGTTTGCGTGCGCCAGTCCACCACCGCCACCACCACCGCCGCCTCCGGTTGTCGGGCCACCCACGGACACCCTGAAGCTTCCGATCACGGAGCTGGCCAGCTACTACGGCATCGCGGGTGGACTCTATCCCGGGACAAGCAACTTCGTCCCATCTGGCCACGATTCCGCGGTGAGAGCGAGTCGAAATCGCGTCCGCGCGCTCGATGTCAACGGCGACGAGAGTCCGTTCGGGAAATACGTGTTGATTTCGATTGGGATGGGCAACGCAAGCGAGGAGTGGTGCTCGAAGAGCTCCGGCCCACCGTGTTCGGCGTCGAGTTTTATGGGGCGGGCGGCGGCTGATCCGGGTGTCAATCGGTATTCACTGGTGATCGTGAATGGCGCGGCCGAGGGTCAGGACGCGGCGACATGGACATCAGCGACATCGCCTAACTATGAGAGGATCAAGGTCGGGCGACTCACACCGCTCGGATTGAGCGAGAACCAGGTCGAGATCGCCTGGGTGAAGCTCGCCGATGCGCAGCCTAAATTCGCATTGCCCGCTGACAGCGCGGACGCGTACGTCTTTCTCTCGAATCTCGGGCAGGTGATGCGGGCGCTCCGGATACGGTACCCGAATTTGTTACTGGTTTTTATCTCGAGTCGCATCTATGGCGGGTACTCGACCACCAATTGGAATCCCGAGCCCTACGCATACGAGGAAGGATTCTCCGTGAAGTGGCTGATCGAATCGCAGATCAGCGAGATGCACGGATTGGGGGCAAACCCGCGGGCGGGAACTCTCGACTATGGAAGGAAATCAGCGCCGGTGATCGTGTGGGGACCCTACCTATGGGCGAATGGAACGACGCCGCGTGTGGACGGGATTACCTGGGATCGCAACGATTTCGAGGCGGATGGTGTGCATCCTTCTCAGATAGGAGAAGCGAAGGTGGCTGGAATGTTGCTCAACTTCTTCAAGACTTCGATGTACACGAGGTGCTGGTTCGTGGCGAATCAATACTGCCTCTGAGGGGAGAATGCCGGTAATTGATTTCAACGAGTTGCCCGATGCCGCGCGCGTTTGGGTTTTTGGAAGTGAGCGTACGCTCGATGATCGCGCCTCCAAGGTCGTACTCGACGAAGTCGATCGTTTTCTTCCCCAATGGAAGGCTCACGGTTCACCGCTTACGGTCGGTCGAGACTGGAGGCATGGAAGATTTCTGACCGTTGCCGTCGATCAGTCCACCGCTGGAGCCTCCGGTTGCTCCATCGACGGATTGTTCCGCGCCCTAAAAGGACTCGAGCCCAAATTGGGTACCAGTCTGGTTACGAGCGGCCTCATCTTTTTTCGAACCAACAGCGGAGAGATTCAGTCCGTCGATCGCGAGACTTTCACCGCGCTTGGAGACGAAGGCAAAATCACCGCGAACACAACGGTATTCGACCCAACCGTAACTTCACTTGGCGAGTGGCGCGCGCGCTTCGAGCTGAAGCTCGCCGATGCCTGGCACGCCAAGCTCTTACGCAAGAACCAACCGGCGTGAAGACTCACACCTCGTACCTGACCTTCAACACCAAGAAGCGGCACGAGATCATCGACATCACCGACGAAGTCGAGAAGTGCCGAGCGGCGGCGGGCATCACGGAAGGCATGGTGCTGGTGTCGGCGATGCACATCTCGGCGTCGATCTTCGTCAACGATCACGAGCCCGGACTATGGAAGGACATTCTCGATTGGCTCGAAAATACAATCGCGCCGTGGTCGCCGGACGACTATCGACACAATACTGGCACCGGGGAAGACAACGCGGCCGCGCATCTCCGCTCATTGACGATTGGCCACGAAGTGATTGTGCCGGTGACCAAGGGGAAGCTCGATTTTGGTCCCTGGCAGCGAGTGTTCTACGGCGAGTGGGACGGCCAGCGTCCGAAGCGCGTATTGCTCAAGGCGATGGGGGACTAGCCTCGGATTTTTCGACTGCCGCTTCAGCGGCGATGAAGCCGATGCGGCTATGTGTACCGTCACAGAATGGCTTTACCACTGAGGCACCGCAGCGACACAAGGAGATTCGCGTCCGCCCCTCTGGCGTCGTCTTCCTTCGTTCCTCCGGAATCGGAATCGGATTTCCTTCGTGGTCCACGAGCTTGAACTCGCCGTACACGCGGTAGGGACCATTTTGTCGCACTTCGATGGTGACGTCAGCCATTTCTTTTCCTGGAGTATGTGTCCGGTTACTAATCGTGCGCTGACGGGCCGCGCGCCGAGAGATCTATCTGGCGGATGGCGCCGACGTGGTAGGCGAGGTGTGCGACGCTGCCAACAATGTTATTGAGCTCCGATTCGTTCACCTCGCGCGGCTGTTTGAGGGAATCGAGCCACCGGTGTGCTTCGTTCGTAAGCTCTTCTCGAAGCTGTTTCCATTGCACGGCAGAGACGCGTGTCTTTCGCCAGCTCGCGCTCCAGTCGGCATCGTCGAACGGAGTCTCGCCCGCTGCCCAGCGATTCATCAGCGAGAGACCGTAGCGCAAGTGATCGACGTGGGCTGCGATCGTCGATCCGGTTGGAGTGAGCGCCGAAGCAGCAGTTGCCGACAGCTTGTCGAGCGAGCGAAGCAACCCGAGATCCCCGCGGTTCAGCATGTACGCCTCTGACTGCGAGGCGCCGTCGACCAGCTCGGCGAAGAGCGTCGGCAGGGTGTTGCCGAGATCGCGAGTATTCATGCGGATTTCGCGCGACGTGCACTGCGCGCATCGTAAGCGGCGCGCGCCGCGTCGACTTCGGCGAGATGGGCGCCCGACCACTCGACAAGGCGGCGCACCAACTGCCGGAGCGTCGCACCAAGGGGAGTCAGAGAGTACTCGACGCGGGGCGGCACTTCCGGATAGATCTTGCGCACGATCAGGCCGTCGCGCTCCATCCCGCGCAGGGTCACTGTTAGCATGCGTTGGCTGATTCCGTCGACTCTGGCGCGGAGCTCATTGAACCGTAAGGTGCCGGCGTCTCCGAGTACGTGGATTATGTACACCGACCATTTATCGCCGATGCGGACGAGCATCTCGCGCGCGTGGCAATTCGTGGGCGTGTGTTCCACCTCGGCTGGTGGCGGCGCTCGTTTGAGTGCTGGCTTTGCCATAGTTACTCCAAAGTTACTGAGGCACTTTATCGTGCCTTCTTTTTTGCGGTGACCGGCCCAAATAGCTTGGTGATAGTTACCATCAGTAACTTATATCACCGGAGGGAACCGCAACATGGGTACTTACGCAATTGATCTACAAACGATGAGCATCGGGGTTCTGGTGCTGCGAATAGTTATCGGGCTGGTTATGGCCGCGCATGGAACGCAGAAGCTGTTTGGATGGTTCGGAGGTTATGGGCTCAAGGGCACTGGTCAATTCTTTGGCCAGCTCGGATTCCAGCCCGGTACGGCTTTCGCCGCCGCGGCTTCAGGGACCGAGATTGTCAGCGGAGTTCTCGTCGCGCTAGGATTCCTCGGACCGATTGGCCCGGCGCTCATGATCTCCGTAATGATCGTCGCGGCCGCTACCGTGCATTGGGGGCATGGACTGTTCAGCCAGAACAACGGCATCGAGCTGCCGCTGCTTTACTCCGTCGCTGCCTTCGGGCTCGCGTTGACGGGTTATGGTGAATACTCACTCGATGCATTGCTTGGCTTCGCCGGTCGTTGGTCGGCCGCGTTTACCTGGATCGTGTTGGCGCTCGGCGTTGTCGGTGCGTTTGCGAACCTCGCACTTCGGCGTTCCCCGGACACCAGTCCGGTGAGAGCGTAGCCATGGCGGTACGCGGCATTGGGAGAGTGCTGACGACACCGCCACCGTCGCCTGGCTTCATCGGCGACGGCCACACGGCGGTGCAGGTCGTCAATGCCACTGACTTCGCGCGCAACGATCCGTTCATCCTGTTGATGGACGACCGCATCGACCTCGAGCCGGGACGCGAAGCCGGTGGCGCGCATCCACACGGAGG
>JBJMOA010000149.1:0-4508 GCA_045803975.1 Gemmatimonadaceae bacterium | reverse complement strand
CGAATCTACTCCTACCTCGAATATCAGAATGCCAGTCTGAGCCTCGAGCGTCGCATCCGGCGACCCTAAGACTACTCGGAACTTGGAGTGAGGCCATGAGGCAGGCCTTTGCGAGGGGCAGCTTACAGCGGTGACTATTGGGCCACCACCATAAACCACTACTCCTCGTCTCTGCTCGGGATTATGCCGAACACACGCGACGATGCCTGCGACAAACACTAGTGCACGGGGAGCTCTGGTCATTGTCGACTAGGCGTGATCTCTGGACGACTGTCTAACGCCCAAGTTCAGCTGCGGGCGATTCTACTATACAATGCACAACCCAACGACTTCGCCGCGACCGTCTGCTGCAACGCTTGTTAGGCCGCGCGAGAAGAAAGAAAGGCGCGTCTTAGGGCGTCACTGCCTTGGTGCGGAAGCATCCATCTTTCGGGTCTCTTTACGATAGCCGAGTAGAAGCATCAGGCCTAAGAAAAGCGGCATACCCAACCCGACGGCTAACCGTGTAAGCCATGGCCCAGAGCCGAAAAATAAAATTGCGGGAAAGAAAATGGCGATGATCACAAACAGACTTATCATCCCCTTCTTCACGGCTGCCCGATCGTGGGTCAAGTCGGCAACCGATGTCGCCGAATTCTCACGTTTCGCGTGAATGTCCTCCGTAAGAGTGTTGGGCGTGGGGTCTTCCCATTCCTCCTCTGTGAGGTACACGTTGAACTCTGAGTGCACGTCCTGGACGAAGGACGTGACAGTTGGGTGCGCCCACCTGTTCGTGCTTGTTGGAAAGTGGTCCCAGATGGGGGAATCGTGCTGGACGGACTCGGCTGTGACCCCCGCATGACTTGCGATCAATGCCACAACCCTCTCGCGGGTGTCCTTCTGTGTCTCGAGTGATGTCATTCCAATCCGGAGCACTCCCTACCGCATTCTCCTGGCAGGTAGTTCGGCATGAGTCGGCCTAACGCCTAAGCTACGGAGAAAGCCGAACTTCTCCTGCGCCGAATGGCCGCGTGAACGTGGCCCCTGCATTCGCGCGCGCACTCAGTGCACCAACGCGATTCACGGTTTGACGCACGGCATCGCGGATGCGATCGAACTGTCCCGCGGCGATCCAATCGGGCGGCGCCATCCAGTTGCCGCCGACCGCGACGACGTTCTTGCACGCCAGGTATTGGGCGAACGTCGCGCTCGTAACGCCGCCACTCGGGTTGAATTCCACTCCGCCGAATGGCCCGGACAATAGCTCGAGATATTCCACGCCGCCAAGCGTCACGATTGGCCACAGCTTCATCAGGCTCAATCCCATCTCCAGCGCGGCTTCGATCTCGCTTGCCGTCGCCACGCCTGGGTAGACTGGTATCTCGTGCTCGAGACAGTATTCGACCACCGCGCGATTGAAGCCGGGCGATATCACGAACTCGGCGCCAGCGGTCTTGGCCTGCTGCGCCTGGCGTACGTTGAGCACCGTCCCGCAGCCGGCGAACATCTCTCGCTGCTCACCCTTGATACGACGCAACGACTCGAGCGCACTCTTGGTGCGCAGCGTAATCTCGGCGATCGGTAGCCCGCCACTCAACAGCGCCGCCGCGAGGGGAAGCGCATTCTTCGGTTCGTCAATGACGATGACGGGGATGATGCGCCAGCGGCGCAGCGCGTCGGTCATCGGTGATTGGTGCACGTTCACGTGATCCTCAAGAATCGGTCAGGCTTAAACTTGCACGCTTGACCGTTGGCATAAAAGCCCGACCCGTGCGATCGATGGCTGACAGCGGTCAAAATCTTGCTCGCGCCGACTCGGTCACCAACGGGGAACGACGATCAGCAACGACAACGCAAAGGCTCGGGCGTTCATTGCGCTCGCGACAGCCGGATGCCTGTGGGGAACGGGATTCCTGTTCGGCAAATGGGCGCTCGAAGAGCTCTCCGTCGGGCACATGGTTCTCTATCGATTTCTTTTCGCGTCGATCGGGTTCGCTCCGGCGGTGTGGCGCGGCCTGCAAAAAATCGAAACCCGTGTCGCGCGCCGGGATCTCACGCTCATTCTCACGGCGGCGCTGCTCGGGGTGCCGGTTCAGTTCATCATCCAGTTTGCCGGTCTCGCTCGTACGACGGTCTCACATGCTTCGCTGATGGTCGGCAATCTGCCGGTGCTGCTTGCGGCGGGATCAGCGCTCTTTTCACATGAGCGCGTGACGCCGACTCGATGGGTCGCGCTAGTCGCCTCGACCATTGGCGCGGGACTGATTGCCCTCGGCGCATCGACCGGCGAAGCTGGTGGGCAGGCGACCTTGACTGGAGATCTCCTCGTCGCGGCGTCGCTTGTCGCGGCGGTTGCGTGGATCCTCATCACCCAACGATTGATGAACTCCGGCCGTTACTCCCCGATAACGGCAAGTGCTTACGTGATGACGGCGGGCATGCTGATGCTCGCCGTCTGGGTAGTCTCGACCGAGGGCCTCCCACCTGTCGGCCTTTCCGTCCGCACCTGGGTCTCGGTAGCGACGATGGGACTCATGGCGACCACGATCACCACTTATCTATGGAATTGGGGTCTCGCGCGAGTAGCAGCCTCTCAAGCCGGGGTGTTCGTCAACCTCGAGCCCGTCGTCGGGGCAGTCCTGGGCGTATTGGTGCTCCACGACGTGCTCGGCCCCTATGCCCTCATCGGAGGTGTCCTTGTGGTCGGCGCCGCTGTATTCGTTGCTACGAGCTCCGACTCCCCGCCCGACGCCCGCTAGACGCGCGGCCGGCGGGGTGTGCTGAAACTTCCCAACCTTTTCAGCCGTGGTGGTATCAAAGGAGTATTGCTCACCGACAACCACCCTATCGGACGACCGTCGTATGATCGTTGCCTTCCCTATCCTTGCGCTGGCGCTCAATCTCCAGGCGTCGCAAACCATCCCGGTATCCCAGCCTACGCAGCCACGTACGGACAGGGCGACCGCGCCCTTCACGGTGCCGGCGCCAACCGATACAAGCGCGACCGCGGTTCGTGCGCAGGGCGCGCCGTCAATCGATGCCAAGGATGAGGATGAGGTGTGGCGCAACACGCCGGTGATAACGGCCTTCAAGCAGTGGCGACCGACCGAGGGTAAAGAAGCCCGGTTCAAGACCGAGGCGAAGATCGCTTACGACGCCGCCAACCTGTACGTGTTCGTGCGGGCGTTCGACCCCCACCCGGACAGTATCAAGAAGATCCTCGAACGTCGTGACACTTTCACCGCGTCCGACATGATTTGGATCTTCGTCGATTCCTATCACGACAAACGCACCGGCTACGAGTTTGGCGTCAACGCCGCCGGCGTGAAGATGGACCAGGCGATTTACGACGATGGCAACGAGGACGGCGCGTGGGACGCCGTCTGGGATGTCGCAACCCAGATCGATTCACTCGGCTGGACGGCTGAGTTCCGTATCCCGCTCTCGCAGATGCGCTACAGCCGGAATCGCGAGCACACGTTCGGCATCATGGTCGACCGCGACGTCTATCGGTACAACGAGCGCTACATCTGGCCGCTTCTGCGGCAGTCGAAGCCAGGGTTCGTGTCGCAGTTTGGATCGCTCCACGGGATGGACGATCTGGAAAATCCGCGCAAGCTGGAAGCGATGCCGTACGTCGTCACCAAGAGCGCATCGACGATCACCAATAACGCGTTTAACCAAAAGCAGAATCTGGCCGCGGGCGGTGACCTCAAGTACCGCATCGCTCCAAACGTTACACTCGACGCGACCATCAATCCCGATTTCGGCCAGGTCGAGTCTGATCCATCGGTACTAAATCTTTCCGCGTACGAGAGCTTCTTCGACGAGCGACGCCCATTCTTCGTCGCCGGACGCGGACTCTTCCGCGCGGACGTGAACTGCAGCGCCGTCAACTGCTGGGGCGAGAGTCTCTACTATAGTAGACGCATCGGCCGCACCCCGGCGCTCGCCGGCATTTACGGCGACACCGTTCCCCAGCAGCCTATCACGATTCTCGGTGCCGGCAAGTTGCTGGCAAGATTCCCCAAAGGCACCACCGTCGGAGTGCTCGACGCCGTGACTCAGCGAGCGACAGGAGCCGGCAAGACCTACGAGCCGGGGACGAACTACGGCGTCGTGCGCGCAACCCAGGACTTCCGCGGGGGCAACAGCGGCATCGGCGCGATGATCACCAGCGTCAATCGCAACATGGATGAATGGTCGTCACCATTTCTGACGTCGAGCGCGTACGCCGCCGCGGTGGACTTCCGTCACCGCTTCCTCAAGAACAACTACGAGATCTCCGGCAACTTCGACAAGAGTCTCGTGCGTGGAAGCACGGAAGTCATCGCGTCGTTGCAGAATAACAGCGTTCACCTCTATCAGCGTCCCGACGCCGACCTTCCGCTCGACAGCAGCCGCACCTCGCTCGGCGGAGACGCCGAGGAGTTCAAATTCGGTAAAGTCGGTGGCAAGCACCTGCTCTTCGAATCAGCGTACTCACGCCGCTCACCTGGCTTCGAGGTCAACGACCTCGGCTACCTGCG
>JBJMOA010000148.1:0-27360 GCA_045803975.1 Gemmatimonadaceae bacterium | reverse complement strand
GACGGCGCGAGCGTGAGTAAATAAAGAAGGAACACGAGCGCCGCCGCGACGGATGCAGCGCGGTAGGACGGCTGGTTCACGCCTAGTGTCGGAACGTCTAGTGTCGAAACTGCCGCATACCTGTAAAGACCATCGCGATGTCGTACTCGTCGGCCGCCTGAACCACTTCCTCATCGCGCACAGATCCACCGGGCTGGACTATCGCGGAGACACCTGCTTCGGCGGCCTGCTCCACGCCGTCGCGAAATGGAAAGAATGCGTCCGAGCCCATCACCGCGCCTTTGGTGTCGTTACCAACAAGCCGCGCCTTGTGGACGGAGAGAAACGCCGCGTCGACACGCGACATCTGACCAGCACCGATGCCGATCGTCGCGCCGTCGCGTGCAAGTACGATCGCGTTCGATTTGACGCTTCCGACCGCGCGCCATGCGAATTGAAGATCTTTCACTTCGATGTCGGTCGGCTGACGCTTCGTCACTACCCGCCACTCGTCTCGCCCGCCGTCCCGCGTCGCGCGCTCTTGCGCGAGAAAGCCGCCGCGCACCCGCTTGTAGTCGAGCGCATGCGGCCGCCACTGTGCGGTTCCCTGAAGCACGCGAAGATTCTTTTTTCGGCCAAGTATCTCGAGCGCCGCAGCGTTGAATTCCGGCGCGACGATGCATTCGACGAACAGACTCGACACTGCCTCAGCAGTCTCTTCGTCGACTGGCACAGTGAACGAGATCACGGAGCCAAACGCTGAGACCGGGTCGCAAGCGAGCGCCTTTCTGTACGCTTCAACTGGGCTCACGCCCGTTGCGAGGCCACACGGCGTCGTGTGCTTGACGATCGCACAACAGATCTCGCCCTGAAACGGATCGCTTGCGAACAGAGCGCCTTCGAGGTCGAGAAGGTTGTTGAACGAAAGCTCCTTGCCGCCTTTCTGCTCGAGAGCAGCGATCCCGCCGGCATTGTGCTCGACGTAGAATGCCGCTCGCTGGCCTGGATTCTCACCGTAACGGAGACCGGTTGCCTTTCTCAGCGGGATCGTAATCCGCTCCGGGAAAATCTCCTCCCGTTCGCAGCTGAACCAATGCGAGATCGCTGCATCGTACGCCGATGTGCGCGCGAACGCCTTTTCGGCGAGCAGTCGTCGGAGGTCAACATCATCGTCCTTGGCTTCGAGGGCGGCGAGCACGCGGGCGTAGTCGGCGGGGTCAACGATGACGGTGACGGCGGCAAAGTTCTTCGCCGCCGAGCGAAGCATCGAAGGACCGCCGATGTCGATCTGCTCGATGATCTCGTCCGGTTTTGCCTCTCGACGCGCGGCGGTTTCCTCGAATGGGTAGAGATTGACCGCGACGAGATCTATCGGCTCGATTTCAAACTTTGCCAGAGCATCGAGGTGCTCGACATAGTCGCGCCGTGCCAGGAGCGCGCCGTGAACGGCTGGGTGAAGCGTTTTGACGCGTCCGTCGAGCATTTCCGGAAACTTCGTCACATCGCTGACGTCCCGAACCTTGATACCGGCGTCCCGCAGCACTTTGGCTGTGCCGCCAGTCGAGAGCAGATCCCACCCGAGCTCGATCAACCCTTTCGCAAAGTCGACGAGACCGGTTTTGTCGGAGACGGAGAGAAGCGCGCTTGGCATTTTCAGGCCATCACCTTGGTTTCAAGCTGCTGGAGAAGTGCTACCATTTCGACGACGCGGGGATAAACAATGTGCTCGATATTCAGAACGCGCGCGGCGAGCGTGTCTGCGGTGTCTGATTTGTCCACCGGAATGCGCCACTGAGCGATGATGGGACCCCGATCGTACTCGCTGTCCACCATGTGGACGGTCACTCCGCTCTCCGGTGCGCCCGACGCAATCACGGCTTCATGGACGCGTGCGCCGTACATGCCTTCACCACCAAACTCCGGGAGAAGCGCGGGGTGAATGTTCATGATTCGGCCACCGTATTCGGCGATTACCTTCGGCGGCACGCGTTTCAGGTAGCCTGCAAGAACGACCAGATCGATGCGAAACCTGCGGAGAAGCTCCAGTAGCTCCGACCCGTCGTCGGCGGAATTGAACGCCGCAATGTCGATCGACGCAGTGGCCGCGCGGATGAGCGCTGGAGAATCGGCACGGTTCGATGCAACGAGCGCGATGGTCGCGACGCGTTCTCGCGCGAGGTTGTCGAAATGATCGATAATTGCCTGGAGGTTCGAGCCGCGCCCGGAGGCGAGCACGGCGAGTCGTGACGGCATGCCCGATTTTACGCCGTCGCGTCGTCGTCAGTAAGGCCGAAAAGCATCCAGACGGCCTCAGTCAGATTGGCGGCAGTCTCGATCCCATCTTCCTGCACCAAACGCCTGTCAGCCTCCGTGGTCGTCGGAGATTCGATCAATATGCCCCGTCCGCCCAGCTTCTTCGACGCGACGACATCGCGCCATCTGTCCCCGACATAAGCGACGTTTTCAGGTTCGAGCAGGAAGTCGCGCATCGCATCCGTGAACATCTTGAGGCCAGGCTTTCTACAATTGCATGGGCCGGTGATGCTCGGATAGTGCGGGCAATAGTAGCTCGCGTCGATCCGCGCGCCCTCCGCCTTGAGCAGCGACTCGAGACGTGCGCGCACCGCCTCGTAATCCGCGACAGTCAGCTTGCCGCGCGCTATGCCGGATTGGTTCGTCGCGATTATGACGCGGATCTTGGCATCGTTGAGCCGCTTTATCGCCGCCGCCGCGCCTGGAATGAGACGGACCTGCGACGGCGATTTGATGTAATGCGCGTCTTCCATCACCGTGCCATCGCGGTCCAGAAACACCGCAGCAGGAAGATCTTTCACGCCAGCGCTCCAGCGACGGTGGTTACGAGCAATGCATCCTCTCGTGGGAACACGCTGCGAAGGTCGAGTAGCAGTCGACCCTCGGCGATCCTCCCTATTATCGCAGGGTCCGCTTGTCGAAGCGCGCGCTCGGAGCGCACGGCGTCGGCTTCGATCGCCATCGCAACAGACGGGATCTTCGCGGTGGGAAAGGCTCCTCCACCAACGCTCGCCTCGCTCGGTACGATTTCGCAGCGAATCCCAGCGGCGCGCAGCTTCTCCGCGATCGATCGCGCGCGTGACTCGAGCGCTTCCGCTCGCTGCGTAAGCATCGCCAGCACAGGCACATCCCGCATCGCGAGTACGGGATCGAGATAGAGGCGCAGCGTCGCCTCGAGCGCTGCGAGCGTGAGCTTGTCGACCCTCATCGCTCTGGTGAGCGGATTTTTACGGAGTTTCGCTACGATCGCAGCTTTGCCAAGGATGATGCCCGCTTGTGGGCCACCGAGCAGCTTGTCTCCGCTCATCAGCACCAACGTCGCACCTGCGGAGATTGCGTCGCTCGCGGTCGGTTCTCCCGACAGCCCGAACTCCTCGAGCGAGACCATTAGTCCGCTGCCGAGATCGTGAATTACCGGCAGCCCATGTTCGGCGGCGATGAAGACGAGCTGCTCGACCGTCACATCGGACGTGAATCCCTCGATCGCGAAATTGCTGCGGTGTACTTTCACGATCGCACCGGTCTTTGGCGTAATTGCCCGCCGGTAATCGTCGTCGTGCGTTCGATTGGTCGTCCCGACTTCCACGAGCTTTGCCCCGCTACGCGCCATGATCTCGGGAATCCGGAAGCTGCCACCGATTTCGACAAGCTCTCCCCGCGAGACAAGCGCTTCCTTCTTCTGGGCGACGCCATTCAGCGAAAGCACCATCGCTGCCGCGCAGTTGTTGACCACCAGCGCGTCCTCGGCGCCGGTGAGCTGGGTTAACAGCCCGACACAGTGGGAGTAGCGCGATCCTCGTTGGCCCGTCTCGAGGTCGTACTCGAGATTGCTGAATCCTTGCGCGACATCGCTGATTGCCCGGAGTGCCGGATCGGGAAGCGGCGCTCGGCCGAGATTGGTGTGCAACACGACCCCGGTAGCGTTGATGACGCGACGCAGCGAAGGTCGGCTTGCATCGCGGACCGCGGACGCAATTCGGTCAACCCATTGGTCTTCTGTCGGCAACGACTGTGCATCGGCGCGCGCGATTTCGACCGCGTTTCTCACGGCGTCGACGACGAGGCGACGTGGGTGCTGATCGAGCAGCGACTTCACGCCCGGTGTGTCGAGCAGGGCGTTCACACTGGGCAGATCTCGACGACGGTCGTTCATCGTGGTTCGGGAGGTCTGACCGGCGGAGGTGTTGTCACCGGTTGTTTGGCCGCTGGAGTCGGCGGTGGCGGCGCCGGCGGAGTAAACAACTGCTCGCTGTCGCCGACGCGACCGAGTAAACCGCGAATCCCGATCGCGCGGACTCGGTAGGCGGTTTTCTGCGCGAGAGGGCGCCGAAGCTTGATCGTGACGTCGACGATCGGCACCGGGCGCGACATCACGGGCTTTGCGGCCACGGTATCGCGCGCCGCGGCGCCGGCGCTTACAATCGGGACGGCCACTGAGTCCGGACCAATCACCGCGAAGTTGCCGGCGGTTAGAGTTTGCTTTGGATCGACTGGCTTGTCGAATGTCACTTGCAGGGTAAGCGAGTCAACTGCGCGCACTTCGCGAATACGCGGTGGGACGGTGTCGTGAACGAAAATCAGGAGGTCGCTGCGTGCGCTGTCCGCGAGTGTCACGGTAACGCTGTCCCACGGCTCGCTGGTGTCGATCGCATGATTCTTGTTGCGGTCGACGTAAGCACGAACGATGTACCGCGCCGGTGGCAAATGCTGCAGGGTGAAAATGCCGTTCGAATCAGCAAGCGCCACATAAGCGTGAATGCTGTCCGTAACGAATGACTCGATGAGCGCGCCGCTCGCGGGCGATCCGGTCACCCAATCGAAGACGTTGCCTGTTATCTTCGTGCGCGGGATCGCAGATCCCGTCGAGAAAAAAATCGTCGCTCCGGTATTGCGCACGTTCCCGCGAATGTCGGCGAGCCCGCGCTGCATGATAACGGTGTATGCGGTATTCGGACGCCAGCCGTGTGGGGGTTTCACGCCGATGGCCTCACGATGCCACGACGCGTCCGGCGACCCGTCACGCGGCGAGATCAGGAAAAGATCCGACAACGACGTAACGCCGGGCGGCCGCTCGGAAACGACCTCGTCGAAGTGGAAAAGCACCTCTTTCGGCTTCACGCCGACCGCGCCGGAGTCGGGCACGACCGACACGATTTGCGGAGCGGCGACATCCACGGGACCGCCGGGCGGCATTCCCGGAGAAGCGCACGCCAAGCCGAGCGCTATGACGGCGATCAGCCGCCGCAAAGCGTCTTCACCTTTTCGGCGAGCTGCTCGCGCCGGTTGATCCACTCCTGTTCTTTCCTGCGCTCGGATTCGACGACGTCGGCTGGTGCGCGGGCGAGGAAGCCTTCGTTGCGCAAACGCTCGGATAACGCCTTCAGCTGCTTTTCGAGTTGCTCGAGCTCGGAACGGAGCTTGGCGCACTCCTTCGCGAGATCGACGAGCCCACCGAGGGGTACGATGACCTCGGTTCCGTCCGTCAAGAGTGCGTGTGCCGCGCCTGAGCTCGTAACGTTGGCGCCAATTGTTACCGTCGTTCGAGACAGTCGGCCGATCAAGGCGGCGTGCTCACCGAACAATGGCGCGTTGGGTCGAGACTCGATCATGACGTCGATCACCTTTCCCGGCGGAATCGCGTAATCTGAGCGGATCTTGCGGACGGCCTTCACCGCGTCGCGAACGAGGTCGAACTGCGACATCGCCGCACGGGCAGCGCTCGAGTCCGGGTACGGAATCGGCCACGGTGCAATCGCCAGAAATTCGCAGCGATCGGCGGCGACCGGGAAGGGAATGCGCTGCCAGAGCGTCTCGGTGATGAAAGGCATTATTGGATGAAGGAGGCGCAACGCGTAGTCGAAGACGTGCGTCAGTACTGCACGAGCGACTTCTGCATCAGCGACGTCTGACCCTATCCGACCCTTCGTCGTCTCGAGGTACCAGTCGGCAACATCATCCCAAACGAAGGCTCGAGCGGCTTCAGCAAATTCACTGAGGCGCAGCCCTGAGTACCGCTCGCCTTCTTTCCACCTTCGCTTTTCTGGCCGCGCCGGTCCGAGCGCAACGTCGCACTTGAGGATCGTTGCATTCAGTCGGCCGAGTATCCACCGGTCGGCGAGGGTAAGCTCGTCGTCACCCAACTCATCGACGCTCCTCACCGGTGACGTCCCGACATTCGCGAGTAGAAATCGGCCGATGTTCCACAGCTTGGTAGCGAAGTTCCGGCCCGGCGCGAAGGAGCGCTCGAGATCCTTTGGGTCGAGCATCAGGTCCGTGCCGATCCCCATCCCGGAGATCACCGTGTAGCGTAGCGCATCTGCTCCATAGTTGGCCACGACGTCGAGTGGATCGATCCCGTTGCCGAGCGACTTGGACATCTTGACGTGATTCATGTCGCGCACTGTGCCGTGCAGGTACACCGTGTGGAACGGCGGCGCATCCATAAAGGCGTAGCCAGCCATGATCATGCGCGCGACCCAGAAGAAAAGAATTTCCGGCGCGGTGATCAGGTCATCGGTCGGGTAGAACGCAGCCAGCGCGGCCGAGTCCTTGTCAGGCCAGCCGAGCGTCGAGATGGGGAAGAGCCACGACGAGAACCATGTGTCGAGAACATCCTCGTCCTGACGGACTTGGCCGCCGCACTTCTCGCACGCCGCGACATCGGTGCGGCTCACGATCTGAGACTCGCATTTATCGCAGTACCAAACCGGAATGCGGTGGCCCCACCAAAGCTGTCGCGAGATGTTCCAATCGCGAATGTTCTCCATCCAATTGATGTAGAAGGCTTCCCAACGTTCGGGGAGCACGCGGATGGTGCCGTCGCGCACGGCTTTTAGCGCGGGCCTGGCGAGCGGCTCCATCTTCACGAACCACTGATCGGACAATCGCGGCTCGACGACCGTATCGCATCGATAGCAATGGCGGACCGCGTGCTGATGGGGCTCGACCTTGACGAGTTGTTTCGATTTTTCGAGGGACCTGATAATTCGCTCGCGTGCTTCGAATCTGTCTACTCCGATCAGATCGCCGGGCACGCGCGAATCGGCGTCGGCACCGTTCGCCATCGTTCCGTCGGGCGCCATGATCACTGGCATCGACAGCTTGTGTCGCCGGCCGACCTCGAAGTCGTTGGGATCGTGTGCGGGTGTGATCTTGACGACACCGGTGCCAAACGACGGATCGACATAATCGTCTGCGATCACCGGGATCTCGACGTTAGCGATGGGCAGCAAGACGGTTTTTCCAATCAACTTCTTGTACCGATCGTCATTGGGATGTACGGCGACCGCGACGTCACCGAGCATTGTCTCGGGCCGCGTCGTGGCAACGGTGACACTCGCGTTTCCCTTGGCGTTGACGATTGGATAAGAGATGTGGTAGAGGGTACCCATCTCCTCAGTGTGCTCGGCTTCTTCGTCACTCAGCGATGTCATGCATCGAGGACACCAGTGAATGACGCGGTGTCCGCGGTAAATCAGCCCGCGCTCGTAGAGCTGGACGAACGCTTCGCGTACTCCCCGCGAGAGGTCGGGCGAGAAAGTGTAGGCCGTTCGATTCCAGTCCGCGGACGCACCGATCGCGCGCAGCTGTCGGAGAATCTCATCGCCGGTTTCCTCGACGAATGCAACCGTGCGCGCGACGAACGCGTCACGGCCGAGGTCGGCTCTGCTCGTACCTTCAGCGGCGAGCTGCTTCTCGATGACGTTCTGCGTCGCAATGCCAGCGTGGTCGGTGCCTGGCACCCAAAGCGTCTCATCGCCGACCATTCTGCGCCAGCGAATGATCACATCCTGTACAGTGTTGTTGAGACCGTGACCCATGTGGAGGACGGCCGTGACGTTCGGCGGAGGCATCACGATCACGAACGGATCGCGGTCGCCACCATTGCGGCGACTGCGCTTCTCGTCCGCCGAAAAAATTCCGGCGTCGATCCAGCGTTCGTAGATGGCGTGCTCGGTCTCGCCGGGATTGTATTGCGTCGGCAGCTCGCGCATTTCCTGGGCTGTGGTCATCTGCAGCGCAAATTAACGGACGACCAAACGCAGAACTACCACTTCATCTACAAACCAAGAACTACCTGTTGTGAGTAACCATCACACGCAACAGGTAGTTCTGAGTTTGTAGTTTGTTGTTTACTCGCTTGGCCGCGCGCGGACCCCGTTCGTGGGCGGTGCGTTTTCGGGATCGGCGACGTGATCGCCCTTTGGTACGCCTGTCGGCGCAACGGGAGAGCCGTCGGTACGGCCGCCGCGCGCTTTCTTCGTCGTCTTACGACGCTCGGCGGTATCTGGAATGTCGTCGGCAGCTGCCATGAAAGCGCGATCCTCCTTTAATGAGCGATCCTCGAGAACGTTGCGCGGATCGGCGTGGCGATCGATCTCAGTCGAATTTCCCTGACGACGGCGGCCGGTGCCAACCTGCTGGCCTTCCCAATGCCGCTCCGTGAATTGCGGATCGCCGTCCTGATAGTGATGCGCGGCGTCGTCGAACAGATCTTCCTCGGTGCGAATCGTCACTCGGTTGACAACTGTGTCGACACCCGGCACCCCGCGCGCGACGACAACGGCCTGTCGCGCTTCTTCGTCCGAGTTCACCCACCCAGTGAGCTCGATGATGCCGTCTTCGACCGCGCCGATGTCGATTGCACGCTCACTCAGCGTCGGATCGTTCCTGAACGCCTCCAAAACTCTTTCCTCGAGCTCCTCCGCGCCGTTGAGCGATGCGGTCGACGTGTCGACTTCCTCGTCGAAATCGGGCTCGAACTCATCGTCCTCGAGTCCTTCGTAATCGAATTCGTCCTCTTCGCCTTCTGTGCCGCCTCCAAAAGTGTCCTTGATTCTGTCAGTCAACCCCTGGAATCCTCCGAATCGCTCGGCCATGAGCACTCCCGCCGCAAATCCGGCTGCCGCTCCAATGGCGACGAAGAGCGCGGTGCGCGACGAGGGCTCTTCTTCCTCTTCTTCGCGGTAGAAATACGGCGGCTCATTACGAAAGCGGAATGGGGACATAGACTATGGCCTGTGGCGAAGGGTATCTGCAAACGATAGCTTAACGGGGAGCAAAATAAAGGCCATCCGCAGTACTCGAAATCTCACCAAAAATGTTGACGCTGAGGCTCCCCGACGGCGCCACCCGTGAAGTTCCCGAAGGCGCTCTGCCGCGCGACGTCGTCGCATCCATCGGGCCCCGGTTGCTTCGCGATGCAATCGCGGTACAAGTAGACGGCGAAGTTCAGGATCTCGCGACCCCGCTCCGGAAGGGCGGGGATTTCCGCGTTCTCACCGAAAAGGATCCCGAATCCCTGCCGGTGTTGCGTCATTCCGGCGCGCACATACTCGCGACTGCCGTGCGAAGACTGCGCCCAGACGCAAAGATTGGATTCGGTCCCGCGATCGAAGACGGCTTCTACTACGACTTCGAGGTGGATCAGCCATTCACCCCCGAAGATCTGGAGAAGTTCGAAGCGGAGATGAAGAAAATCGTCGCGGAAAAGCTTCCGTTCGTCCGCGAGGAGGTGTCGAACGCCGAGGCGCGCAAGCGCTTCTCGGATGATCCGCTCAAGCTCGAGCGGCTGGGTGAATTCTCCGCCGATGAAGTCATCTCGACGTATACCGACGGTCCGTTCATCGACTTGTGCAAAGGCCCGCACGTTCCCGACACATCCTACCTCAAGAACTTCAAGCTTCTGCACACCGCTGGCGCGTATTGGCGGGGCGACGAGCACCGTCAGATGCTGCAGCGCATCTACGCGACCGCGTTCTGGAAAAAAGAAGATCTCGAGGAGCACCTTCATCGACTGGAGGAAGCCAAGCGTCGCGACCACCGCACGCTTGCCCAGCTCCTCGACCTCTATTCGACCGACGCTCGCGTGGGACCTGGTCTCATTCTTTGGCACCCGAAGGGCGCGATCGTCCGCAACGAGATCGAGGAGTACGAGCGTGCGCTGATCCTGCGCCATGGTTACGACCTTGTTTATACGCCGCACATCGTAAACGAGCGCTTGTTCCAGATTTCCGGGCACCTCGAGAACTTCAAGGAGAACATGTTCGGCGCCATGGATGTCGAGGGCGCGGCGTATCGTCCGAAGCCGATGAACTGCCCCGGCCATATCTGCATCTATCAGTCGCACCAACGTTCTTATCGCGATTTACCGATCCGCTACGCCGAATTCGGTGCGGTCTACAGGTACGAGAGGAGTGGCGTTCTACACGGAATGATGCGCGTGCGCGGATTCACTCAGGATGATGCGCACATATTCTGTACCCCTGAGCAGGTTCCATCCGAGATCGAGCGGCTTCTCGATCTTTGCGACGAGATGCTCAAGACGTTCGGCTACCCGTACACGATCGAGCTCGCGACTCGTCCGGATAAAGCCTTGGGCGCGCCTGAACGGTGGGTGCAGGCCGAGGAAACGCTCGCTGACGTGCTCAACAAACGCGGCCAGGAATTCACGTACGATCGGGGCGGCGGCGCGTTCTACGGACCGAAGCTGGACTTCAAGTTGATCGACGCGATCGGACGCAAGTGGCAGGGGCCCACGGTGCAGCTCGATTTCAATCTACCGGAAAGATTCGATCTGGAGTACACGGGCGCCGACAACACGCCGCATCGGCCCACGATGCTACACCGTGTTCTGGTGGGATCGATGGAGCGTTTTGTCGGCGGCTTGATCGAGCACTACGCCGGCGCATTTCCGTTGTGGCTTGCACCCGAGCAGGTGCGCGTCATACCGATCGCCGACGAGGTGAAGGATTTCGCCAGGTCGGTCGTCGAGAGGTTGAAGGCGCGGGGCGCGCGGGCGCACATCGACGAGAGATCGGAGACCCTCAACTACCGCATCCGCGACGGCGAGATGCAGAAGATTCCATACATGGCCGTCGTTGGGAAACGCGAAGCCGACACCGATGCGATCGCGCTCCGAGTTCGAGGGGCGGGCAAGAAGCAGGAAGTAATGGGCGTTACAGATTTCATCGCGCGTGTCGAAGACGAGCTGGCCACTCGCGCGCTCAAGCCGTGACTTCTTCGGCCACGGCCGCTTTGTCCGCCTCCTGCTGCCGCAGAACTCGCCGCAGAACTTTCCCGACCTGAGTCATCGGGAGCGCGTCGACGAACTCGTAGCTGGCGGGAACCTTGTAAGGCGCGAGTCTGTCCCGGCAATAAAGCTTGAGCTCCGACGCGCAGAGCGTGCAGTCCGGTCGCAGCACGATCCACGCTTTGACGACTTCGCCGCGCATGGCGTCCGGTATACCTACGACGCCTGCTTCCGCGACCGCCGGATGGGTCGAGATCACTTCCTCGATCTCGCGCGGCCACACCTGAAAGCCTGAAGTCTTGATCATATCCTTTTTTCGGTCGACTATGAAGACATATCCATCTTCGTCGATGTAGCCCAGATCGCCTGTGTAGAGAGAGCGTTCTCCGCGACTGTTGGTGCGCAGCATCTCGGAGGTGTCCTCCGGGCGATTCCAGTAGCCGCGCATCAGTTGCGGCGCGCTGATTACAATCTCGCCGACCTCGCCGGTCGCCATCGGGGTGCGGCCGTCCTCCGAGTCGACGATTCGAACGTGCACATCGGGAAGCGGCATCCCGATGGATCCGGTCTTTTTCTCGCCGCGCACTGGATTGGCGATCACCGCCATCTGCGCCTCAGTTAGCGAGTAGCCCTCGACGATCACGCCGCCGGTCAGAACCTCGAATCTCTTTTTCGTCTCTCCCATCAGCGCGGCAGCGCCCGAGAAACAGAGCTTGATGGAGCTGAAATCAACTTTTCCCGCGCGCGCCATCGGGTGGTTCATGATTGCGTTCATCAGCGTTGGAATCGTGCAGATGAAAGCAGGCTTCACGGCGTTTATTTCGTGTAATACGTCGCGAATCTCACGTGGGTTCGGAATGAGCGAGATCGGATTGTGATTGATGATGGCTACGCTTTGTACTCCCGTGTTGCCGTAGGTATGAAACAGTGGAAGAGGCAGCATGATCGTGTCCGTCCACTCCCGTAATGCCGACCGTAGCCACGCCTGCAATTGGTGCCCGGCCGCCGACATTCCACGATGGGTTCCGATAACGCCCTTCGGCTTACCGGTGGTTCCGCCGCTCATGAGGATGACGGCAGGCTGGTCGAGTTTTGGCCGCGTCTCACCGATCGTTGCGCCGCGAAACTTTCGCAGCAGTGAAGCGAACCGAAAATCACCGACCCTCAGCGTGATACGCTCCTCGTCTTTTTTCTCCTTGAAGAGCGTATAAGCAATCCGGAGGCGCGCGGGCAAATACTCCTTGATGCCCGTTGCGACGATCCGCTTGACTGCCGTGCGCGGCTGTATGCGTTTCAATTTTGCGTAGAATCTGTTCAACACGACGACGGTTTCAGCGCCGGTAGCCTGTAGCGCGTCTTCCATTTCGCGCTCGCTGTAAGTCGGATTGAACGGGCAAGCGATCGCGCCGATTTTCCAGATGCCGAATTCCGCGATGAGAAACTGTGGACAATTCGGAAGACAGATCGCGACGCGATCGCCGGACGCTACACCGATCGAAGCGAGCGCTGCGGCGAAAGCGTCGCTCTCCGCATGAAGGCGCGCATAATCGACGGTCGCGCCCTTGAATAGAAGCGCCGGGCGGCGCGGCCATTTTGTCGCCGCCTCGCGCAGGTAATCGATGAGGCTTCGACTGGGGTACGGCTCGAGGCTGTGCGGCACTCCGTCATCGTAGTTCGCGAGCCATCTGGGTGCGGTCATTGCCACCTCCCTGGGTGATCGTCTGCCGTGTTGCTTTGTTCCTGGTCGAACGATGCAGTAGCTTCACCGGTAGCGCTGTACGTCAAGTTACGTAGCAATCCGAAACTCCATTCGCGACACGGATCTCGCATGACGGACGTCAAAGGGCTTCACCACATCACCTGCATCGCCGGCGACGCCCAGGAGAATGTCGACTTCTACTCAGGCGTGCTAGGAATGCGCCTCGTCAAGAAGAGTGTCAACCAGGACTCTCCTGAGACCTATCACCTTTTTTACGCGGATGGCGATGGCCACCCGGGCACGGACATTACGTTTTTTCCATGGCCGGAGATGGCGCCTGCCAAGGCTGGCGCAGGGCTGGCGATGGAGGTCTCCCTCGCGGTGCCAATCGGCAGCATCGGTTATTGGACAGATCGACTGCAGGAGCATGGTGTGTCCGTGCAGGCGCCGGAGGTCAGGCGCGGAGCCACGGCGCTGGCGTTCACCGATCCGCACGGCCTGCCACTCACGCTCCACGAAACCGCGGACGACCGTGAGTTCACACCGTGGCGTGACAGCCCCGTTCCCATAGAAAAGCAGGTTCGCGGCCTGCACTCGGTGCGATTGTGGGAGCGCGATCTTGCCCTTACTGCGAGTTTCCTCACCGGCGTGCTCGGCTTCATCGACATCGGTGAAGAGCGCGGCTGGTTCGGTTTCGAGATCGGCGGAGGCGGCTCGGGGCGCTATCTGGAGATTCGCGAAATGCCACAGGCGGAACGCGGCCGGTGGGGTACGGGCGGTGTGCACCACGTCGCGTGGCGGGTCGCGGACGACAAGACGGAGCTCGAAGTGCGCGAGCGAATCGACCGCGCTCGTCGTCGTCCGACGGAGGTGATCGACCGCTTCTGGTTCAAGTCAGTCTATTTCCTCGAACCGGGTGGCGTGCTCTTCGAGATCGCGACGGATGGGCCAGGCTTCGCGATCGACGAAGATCCTGCAACCCTGGGCGAGCACCTCGTGCTTCCGCCGTGGCTCGAGCCGCACCGCGACGAGATCGAGGCCGCGCTGCCGCCTATCAAGGCGCCGACTCCAGCTACAACAGAGCGAATCGCTAGTCGTCGCTAGCTTGACCCAGGCTGGGCGACGCTATTTGTTGCGGACGTCCCGCAGCGCGGCGCGTAGCTCGTTCGTGATCAGCGTCGATGAGTAGTCCATCAGCTGATTCAACGCTCCCTGAAAGTCGGCGACGCTCACGCTGCCGAGCGTGCTGGCGGTTATGACCGACCCCGGAATCGGGCTCGAGCTCTCCACGTACGGCGTGAGCCGGTCGCGGCCATGGATGTTGACGTTCCAGATCTCGCGGCCGCTGCGCCGGTCAATGAGCACTGCCTCCGCGAACGTGAAGAGGTAGGCGGCTTCGTCCGCTTTGGCGTTGATCCCGAACCTTTCCATGCGGACTTCCATCAGATAGTCCGCCTGATTCTCGTCCGTCACCGGGCGGGTGCCGAGGTACCTGCTCGCCCGTTGCAAGGTGCGCTGCGCCAGAACAGTCGGGATATCGATGCGCGCCGTCGCGCTATCGAGCCGCGCATTCGCGCGGCGCCCTTCGCGCTCGCGCGCGACGTCGGCACCCGCTCTAACGACAGCCTCAAGCGGATTTTGTGAGTTCCGCAAATCGTAATAGCTGGTAAGCAGCTCGGGTGCAGGCGGCGCGGTATAGACAACCGCAAGCGTTCGACTCGCGAACGGGTACTCGGCGAGGTGGTGACCACCACCGCACGCGACAGATCCAGCAACAGCGCCGGCGATCGTCAAAGCGAACAGTTTGGTCCGAACGGCGCGACGCGAAGGCGTACTCATTTGATTGTCCTTTGCAGGTAGATGCGAGTAGCGGCGGCCAACCGGGCCACCGCTGGACTCTCTACCTAGACGACAGGGGCGCGCGCGAGTTACGCGTAATTCTGGGCTTAACGCCCCTTGTAAACGACCTTCCAGACGCGGCCCGCCCTGTCGTCGGTGATGTAGAGAGCGCCGTCAGGACCCTGGGCGAGTCCGACAGGGCGGTGCGCGGCTCGGTCAGGCCGTTTGGTGGCGCCCGCGAAGCCGTCGGCGAAGACCTCGTATTTTGCGGGGTCGGTCGGCTTTCCGCCGGAATAAGGCACGAACGCGACGTTGTAGCCGCCTTGGGGACCGGGAGCACGGTTCCACGAACCGTGGAACGCGATGAACGCGCCGCCCTTGTAGGACGCGGGGAACAGATTGCCTGTGTAGAAGAGAAGTCCGTCGGGCGCCCAGTGCGCCGGAAAGAATGCTTCCGGGGCGAGCTTCGTGGAGCATTCTCCCACCGCTTTTCCGCCATCTCCGCCATACTCGGGCGCGAGAACGAGCTTGCGCTGGTCACCGTCGTAATAGCAGTACGGCCATCCGTAATCGCCGCCCTTCACGATCTTGAGCAATTCTTCGGCGGGAAGATTCTGGCCCTTCTCGGTCGCGTACAGCTTGGGCCAGTTGTCAAACAGCTGGTCGCGTCCGTGCTGGGTCGAATACAGCTGACCGCCTGGATCGAGTGCGATGCCAACCGCGTTTCTAATTCCAGTCGCGTAGCGTTCCGCCGGTGAAAACCGTTGGTTGGTTCTGTTTGCGTCGTATTGCCAGATTCCCGCGCGTGTCTGCAGCTCCGTGCAGGGCTTATGGCCAGGGGATGCGCTCGTACGGTTGTTGACCTGGCACGAGTTGGAGGCAGACCCGATATCCATGTAGATCTTCCCGCTCTCGTCGATCACGAACGGGTGCATCGGATGATCGCCGTTCGCCGGAAGTCCGTTGACGATGGTCTCGCCGGCCGCGGATGTCGGGCCCAGACTGTCGTTGGCGATCGCGTAGCGGACGATTCTTTTCGAAACGGTGTCGCCTTCTTCGGCGTAAACCGCACCCTTGTAAATACCGATTCCCGTCCCGCCGCCATTGCCGTGCAGTGAGTCGGGCCCAAATCGTCTGACGATATCAGCCTTGCCATCGCTGTTCGTATCACGCAACGCTACGATGAAACCGCCCGGATGCGCGGGCGTGTTGAAGTAGTCGCCGCTCCAGGTATTGACGTAGACGTCGCCATTCGCGTTGACAGTGATATGACGCGCGTGTCCGATCGTGTCCGCGAAGATCGTGGCGCAAAAACCTGCTGGAAGCGTTAGTCCGCCATTGTCGCTCGCGCACGCCGTTGTCGACGCTGCCGTGGATGATGCGGCGCCGCTGTCACCAGCCCCGTTCGCGTTCTCATTTTTCGCGCAGCCAACGCTCATGACCAGAAACAGCGCGGTCAGAGGTGCGAAACTAGCGCGCGTCATCGGCGCGACGAATTGTCCGGCTAGAATCATTGCGGTTTCTCCAAACCATGGTTAGGCGCGTACGTCTCCATGTAAACCTGTTGCGGGCGTGCCGACAGACGAGACAGGCCGCGACGTTGCGCGCTCGAACGCATCCACATCGGCGTAGTAGCGACGCGCAATATCCGCCGAGGCAGGATTGGTGTAGGCCTCGGCGACAGGATTTCGAATGACTTCGACGATGCGTGTCGCAACTTCTTCCGGAGTTTGCGGATTCATTGGATTGGCGCCCGGAGCTGCAGCGCTGATAGGTGGACGCGCCTCGCCCCGGACGTTGCGCGCAAAGTCAGTGGTGACGACACCCGGCATTATGAGCGAGACGTGAATGCCCGGGTATGCGCGCAGGTCCATCCGCAGGTTCGCCGTCAGCGAATTGAGCGCGGCCTTGGCAGCGCTGTAGACGGACCGAAAGCTGGCGATCGGCACCCGTCCGAGAAAAGATGAGATGTTGATCAAATGCCCATCGCCGCGCGCGATGAAATGCGGCACGGCCGCCTGCATGCCGTAGAGAGCCGATTTGACGTTGACAGCTATCATCTCGTCGACGTCGTCGTCCGTGAGATCGAGAACGGAACGAGTAATGCCCCGGCCCGCGTTGTTCACCCAGACATCAATCCGGCCAAATTGCTCGAGCGCGGCATCCCTAATCCGAAAGACGTCGCTCCGCCGAGTGACGTCCGCTTTCACGGCTAGCGCTCCATCGGCTCCGAGCTCGCGAGCTTCGCGCGCAATCTCATCGAGCTCACGTTCTCGTCGCGCCGCGAGAACCAGACAAGCGCCCTCCGGCGCCAATTTCCGAGCGAGGGCGGCACCGATGCCACCGCTCGCGCCGGTAATGACGACGACGCGGGATTTCAGATCCATTCCCGAGGCGGTCCCAAACGAGGTCGTCGGTAGCCCGTCACCGCTTGCCGCCCACACGACGTCCGCTCACCGGACCGAGGTCGATCGCCAACGCGATGACCAGTCCTGCCACCGGCCAAAACGTCCAGTGCCCACCGAACCACCTGTGCACGGCGGAATACCAGAGGAGCGTTGTCGGAAGAAAAACGAAGCCGATGATCGGCCAGAGGATGTTGTCGAAGACGCCGCGGAACCAATGAGTGAAGAACCAGAGTACTGCGACAACGAGCCGCGGTGCGGCAAGGGCCAGCAGGGTCATGAGGCACGGCATCGGTCAGGAATCCTCGCGCGCGCGGCGCTTAGAAGTGGAAGTGTCGATGATCCCGGTTCTTGGTTCCGTCGCGTTCAGCTCATCGTATCTCATTCCTTTTTTCACGTCCGTCGCATCCGCATTGTTCGTGCGAGACGACCGCGCAAGCCTGCATGGCCTCAGCGCGGCAATGTAGCGGTCTCGCTCCGTTCGGCCAGCAGGCGGGCGGAAAATCGCTGCGCTTCCGCGATCCGCTCGACTTCAACGGCGATTGCGTCAACCGACTGTTGTAGCTGGTCGAATCGCTGGTCATACTGGAGGACGTCGGGAAAGCGGGGGGCCGGTGCGGTCTTCCTGATGGCGCGAAAGAGATAGACGCCAATGACCGAGAGCGACGCGGCCATACCGACGATTACGGCTGCAACTACGGCGAAACTGATTATGTCCGGATCCATGGATCTCCCCAAGTGCGTTTAGTGGCGTTCCTATCTGAATACCTACGTCCAGTCGAGACTTGGGTTTCCGCGAACGCCTTCAAATTATTGGAATCATGGCCGAGTCGCACAGTTACGACACGATAGTCGTCGGACTCGGGGCGATGGGTAGCGCCACGCTTTTTCACCTTGCGAGGCGAGGGCAGCACGTGCTCGGACTGGAGCAATTCGCTCCCGGCCACACACTCGGCTCCTCGCACGGCGATAGTCGCATCATTCGCGAGACGTACTTCGAGCATCCGCAATACGTGCCGCTAGTCCGGCGCGCGCACGAGCTATGGCGAGAGCTTGAAGAAATAACGGGAACTTCCGTGATGAGAATCAACGGTGGTCTCATGATCGGCCCGCCTGATGGGATGTTGATCGGTGGAACGCTCAAGAGTGCGCGCGAGCATGATTTGCCCTACGACGTTCTGAGTCCGACCGAAGTCCACGCGCGGTATCCAGCGTTCGAGCTCGCGCCAGACCTCGTCGCCGTGTTCGATCCGCGGGCGGGATATCTGGACCCCGAGGCGTGTACCCGGGCGCATTTGCAAGCAGCCCATCAGGAAGGTGCAACCACGCATTTCGAGGAAACAATGCTCGGCTGGGCGCCGGAGGGAGACAGGCTGAGCGTCGGCACGTCCCGCGGAACATATCTCACTGAGAGACTCGTCCTCGCCGTTGGGCCTTGGACGCAGCAACTCGCCGCTGAGGTTGCACTACCGCTCGCGATCGAGCGGCAAACAGTTTTCTGGTTTGAGCCGGACGCGCAGAAATCTTACGACGAGCAAAGCTTTCCGATTTACGCCTACGAGTTCAAGGCAGGAACGCTGTGCTACGGGTTCCCGCGCCTGTCGCGCGGAGTCAAAGCATCCATCATGCATGATGGCGCTCGTGTCGACGATCCCGCCAATGTCGTGCGCACGGTCGACGACAAGGAAGTGGACGCGCTGCGCGTTGCGTTGCGCCCGATTCTGCCGAGTCTGGCGGACGCGCCGGTGCGGGAGACGGCGGTGTGTCTTTTCACGAACACGCCTGACCACGATTTCGTCATCGACTTCCACCCCCGCAACACGCGGGTGTTGATATCGAGTCCCTGTTCGGGTCACGGATTCAAGTTCGCAAGCGCCATCGGCGAGCTGCAAGCGGATCTTATCGTCGACCGCAGGCCCCGCTTTGACCTTGCGCCGTTCAGTCTGAGCCGGTGGTCGTAGGCGGGGCGCACCAGTGAGACCGGGCCGCCATACGAGACCGCTCAGAAGTCCAGCGTCGAGATGTACGCGAAATCGCGCCGCACGCTGTCGAGCGGAACACCGGGATAGGTCTCTTGCTCGACATAGAGAACCTTCTCGTCGATTCGATCGATACTCGCGAGCAGCCTGCGAAAGTCGATGATCCCTTTACCAAGCTCAACGTCGTGGTCGGCGCCGATGCTCGGCGCGTCCTTGATGTGAAAGAGCGAGTAGCGGCTGCCGTACCGCTTCATGTAGTCGAGCGGATCTTTTCCGCCGATGGCGGCGTTGCCGGTATCGAGCTGCAGCGCGACGACTGATGGGTCGGTTCGTTCGACGAAGACATCATAGGGAGTCGTGCCGTCGATCACCCTGAAATCCCATGCTTCATTGTGAAAGCCGAGACGCATGTTGCTGCGTAGCGCCCGCGCGCCCGCCTCGTTGAAGCGATCGGCCCAGCGGCGGTAGTCATCGAGCCCCAGATGCTCCCCGTCGGGTAAACTCGCGACGATCAGATATTGGTGGCCGAGTATTTTCGCGGTGTCGATCTGTCTCTCCAGATCGTCCATGACTTTCACGTCGACATGCGTCGACGGGGCTCTCAAGCCGTTTCGGTCGAGAATCGAGCGCAAGCGTTCGGGCGGCATCCCGAAATTGTTCATCGACCCGAGCAGCTCGACGTCCTTGTATCCCGTCTGAGCGATGTTGACGAGCGTACCCTCGAGGTCCCGCCTCGCGTCGTCGCGTAAAGTGTAAAGCTGGATTCCTACGCGGCGCAGCCGACGTCGCCCGGGCGCGCTACCTGAAATCGCCGGCGCGCATCCGAGATAAGGTGCGGCGGCGGCGAGCGTCAATGTCGACAAGAACGTGCGGCGTTTCATTCTCTCTTTCCTTTCGGCGGGGAATAACTCATACGATATTCTCGTTCCCTACGGTAGGGGAATAATGGACGCGGCTCGCGCACGCCAAATAGGAGACGCCGATGACGAAGAGCAACTTTTCGCGACGTGAGTTTCTGGAGATGAGTGCAGCGGCCGCGGGCGGATCCGTCGCCGCGAGGACGGTTCTCCTCGCGCCGGAGCCCGCACCCAGCACGCGAAGAGTTGCGCCCAGCGACCGAGTGCGTTTTGGAATGATCGGCGTTGGGATGCAAGGCTCTGGATTGCTGGGCACGTCGATCCGCTTGCCAGATGTAGAATGCGCGGCGGCGGCGGATCTATATGACGGGCGCCACACTCTCGCACGCGAGATCGTGCGCGCAGATCTCCCGGTCACTCGACGTTATAGGGAGCTACTCGACAACAAGGACATCGACTGCATCGTCGCCGCGGTTCCCGACCATTGGCATCGCCAGGTTGTGATTGATGCCGTGAGCGCCGGGAAGGACGTCTACTGTGAGAAGCCGATGTCGCACACCGCAGCCGATGGGGTTGCGATGGTCGACGCCGCAAAAAAGAGCGGTCGCATCGTGCAGATCGGGTCTCAACGCGTGAGCTCGCAAGTCTGCGCCAAGGCGCGAGAGATTGTCGGCCAGGGGCTCCTCGGGGATCTCATGCTCGTCGAGGGCTGGCTCGGGCGAAATGATCCGACGGGGGCGTGGCAATACCCGCCGCCGTTCGATCTCTCGCCGCAAAATCTCGATTGGGACACCTGGCAAGGCGACGTTCCGAAGCGGCCGTTCAATCCGCTGATCTTTGCGCGCTGGCGGTGCTGGAAGGAATACGGAACTGGCGTCGCTGGAGACCTGCTCGTTCATCTCATCAGCGGAATGATGTTCATGCTCGGCATCAACGAGCCGCCGAGACAGGCTGCTGCCGTGGGTGGGATTCGTCACTGGAAGGACGGTCGCAACATGCCAGACGTCCACGGCGTCGTGTACTACTACGGCGACCTGCCTGTGTACATGCGGCTTAATCTCGCCACGGAAATGCCGGAGACCTATCGAATTCAGGGTTCGAAGGGGTTGCTCGAGGTCACCGGGTCGTCGGTGACGTTCACTCCGCAACTCGGCATCGACACCTACCCGAGCTACTACACAGGCAGCTTTCCGCGCGCGATGCGCGAAGAGTATCTGCGAAGATGGCACGCCGAGAACGATGAGAAACTCGCTAAGCTACCGCCGCAGGAATCTGTGTCGTACAGGATGGCGGACTTCGACGACATCAGGCCACACCTGGCGAATTTTTTCGACGCTGTGCGGTCGCGTAAGCCTGTTGTCGAAGACGTCGTGTTCGGGCACAACGCCGCGCTGGCGTGTCACATGGCGAACGAGTCGTACTTTCGCCGCAGCGCCGTTACCTGGGACGCCGCTTCCCGAGCTATGAAAGGTTAGCGGGCGACCGGTTCTCGGCGGCCGATACGGTTGAGCAGGTAGCCCCCTGCGAACAGGACGGCTCCTACTACGAGGACACCTGTTGCGAGCGTCATCATTGCCGGCAGTCTCAGCCGTGCTTCACCGTTGTGCGCGAATAACGAGATCAGGACGATCGTTGCGCCGAAGGAAATCAGGATCCCGCCTATGCCAAGCATCGCTGCCGCCAGTCCTGAACGCATTGTTTCCTCTGAAGAGTTTATCGCGCCGGGGTCAGCGTGATGTTTCGGTACTCGATCGGACCATGGTCGCCTTGCAACATTAGCGGGCCCGGCGATCCCTCATTGCTATCGAGCGCGCCGCCAGTGATGCCGGGAATCTCGCGATTCCAGATGACCATCTCGCCATTGGCGACGACGGTGACCATGCGCCCGACGAGTGAAATGTCGTACGACTGCCATTCGCCCGCCGGTTTGGCGGCGATTTCGCTCGGTGCGATGAAGCCGTAAATCCCGCTGTAGCGGTCGGTCGCCGGTTCCGCACCAAAGTCGTCCTGGATTTGAACTTCGTGACGGCCCCTTAGGTAGACGCCGCTGTTGCTGCCTTTTGGATATCGGAACTCAACGTGAAGCTGGAAGTCGCCGAACGTACGGTCGGTCACGAGATTCGCGCCGGAGCGCGGGCTGCTAAGCACACCGTTGTTGACGGTCCATTGATTCGCTCCTGACACCGCGTGCCAACCCACGAGATCGTTTGCGTGGAGGAGCGAAATGGGGGCGCCCCAGTTCGGCCGTGGAGGTGCGTGCAGCCGTGGCGCTCGCACGCCGGTCCACTGGTATCGCTTACCATCTGGAAATCGGATGCGCCCGGCAAGCTTTCCGCCCTGAACCCGGCCTTCCACTGTGAGATCCGCACTTCCTTCTTCCCATTGCGGCGGGATGGAAAATCGCAGCGAATCACCTTTTGAAACAACGCGTGCAATCGGCCGGGCGCTTCCGACGATACCTACGAATCGGCCAACCAGCGCATCTCTTCCAGACCGTTCGACCTCGAACCACGAGGGACGTGGACCGTCGGGCGTCGTGATGGTTATGTCCCAGCGTCCAATGATTCTCTCATCGACAGCTTCGGGACGACCGGACGCTACGTTTGGTATGGCAGGCGAGAACGCCGGCAACGCCAGCGCGAGCAATAGCGGGGAATAACGCAACAAACGAAAAACTCCAGGTTTCAGGCGTGTGGGGCCCAGGCTTTTTCGCCAGGATGGTATGGCACGCATGGGTCGTAGCGTCCCGGCGTTTCAATGTAACGCTGCGCCTGCGTGGCCCCGATTTCCGACGTGAAATAGCCGAGCAGCGCCAGTTCTTTCATCATCCGAAAGTAATGGGTGGGCGGATTCTCGGTGATCGCCGTGGCGGCGCCTGCGTCCGAACCGGGCGCTGCTTCCTGTCGCTGGTCGCTCAGATAGGCGAGCGACTTCTTCCGCCGTGCGTCGTCTATGGCCTGGCTGTATGAGCGTTGATCGCGATCGATCGCGGTCAGCACCGCGAGTCGTTGCTGCGGTGTCGCCTTCATGAACGACACGTTATGAGCCTTCTGCGTCGCGTCATCGAGCTTGCGCATGCCCTCGCGAAAAATGCGGCGGTCGTCGGCGCCATAGCTGTCGCGCACCATCAACGCCATGAACGCCCCGGTTTTCGCAGCCTTCGCTCCCGGAGTGCTGGTAGCCGGGAGAATTGTGTCCGCGACCTCGTCGAGAAACGCGATGTCGTCGGGTGTGAATGGAGCGTCGGAACTCACCTCGGTGCGACAGCCAGTGAGCAACGCGCTTCCACCGACCAGGGCAACGCCGCCAAGAAGCGCCGTCACGCGCAAAACGGCTTCGCGCCTCGTGATCATCTCGCTGTCGGTCAATTCATTCTCTGGCATCGATGATTCTCCGATCACAGGTTGCGACGCTTGAGCTCGTTCACCGCGTAGTCCGCGGCGCGAGCGGTAAGCGCCATGTAAGTGAGCGACGGATTTACACACGAGGCCGATGCCATGCACGCTCCGTCAGTGACGAACACGTTCGGCGCATCCCACACCTGGTTGTGTGAGTTGAGAACCGAAGTCTTCGGATCGCGTCCCATGCGCGCAGTTCCCATCTCGTGGATACCCATGCCGGGGAAATAACCGCTGTCGTACATCTTTACCTTCTTCACTCCGGCCTGCTCGAGCATCTCCGCCATGTCGTACGCCATGTCACGCCGCATGAGGCGCTCGTTCTCGCCGGTTGCGCAGTCGATCTTCAGCACCGGCATGCCCCATTTGTCTTTTTTGGTCAGATCCAGGCCAACCTGGTTGTTGTGATTGGGCAGCATCTCGCCGAAAGCGGTTGCGCCAATTTCCCAGCCACCCGGCTGCGACATAGCGTCCTTGAATTCGGCGCCGACTCCGAGCTCGGCGACTGCGCGCGACCATCCGCCGCGTCCCGCGCCTCCCTGATAGCCGAAGCCGCGCAGATAATTGCGCTTGTCGCCAAACAGATTTCGGTACCGCGGAATGTAGAAGCCGTTCGGGCGACGGCCGTAGTAATACTTGTCTTCCATTCCATCGAGCTTGCCTTCCGCCCCAACGCGGAAATGGTGGTCCATGAGGTTGTGACCGAGCTCGCCCGAGCTGCTACCGAGGCCGCCCGGCCAGACGTCGGTCGCCGACCGCATTAGCAGCCATGTCGAGTTGAGCGCGGATGCGCAGAGAAAGATGACGGGCGCAGAGTAATCGACAGTCTGCTCCGTGACCGCGTCGAGAACGCGAACACCGCTCGCGCGTTTCCGGTCGCGATCATAGAGCACTTCGCTGACGATTGAAAAAGGCTTCAGAGTCAGACGGCCCGTCTTGGCAGCGGCGGGAAGCGTCGACGATTGCGTGCTGAAGTACGCCCCGTACGGACATCCGAGCCAGCATGCGTTTCGATACTGGCAGGCGGTGCGCCCCGGAAGCGCTTGCGTGAGATTCGCGACGCGCCCGGGAATTATGTGCCGGCGTCCGTCGAACAACTTCGCGACCTTGCCCGCGACGAGCTCCTCACCGCAGTTGAGCGGCATCGCCGGTTGAAACTGTCCGTCTGGAAGTTGCGGGAGCTTTTCGTGCGACCCCGAGATCCCGGCGTGTCGCTCGACGTGATCGTACCACGGGGCTATGTCGGCGTAGCGTATTGGCCAATCGTTTGCGATTCCATCGCGAGCGTTCGCCTCGAAGTCGAAATCGCTCCAGCGATAACTCTGTCGTCCCCACATGAGCGACTTTCCGCCGACCTGGTAACCGCGAAACCAGTCGAAGCGCTTGACCTCGGTGTAGGGTGAGTCTTTGTCGGAGGCCCAGAATGCGAGATTCTTTTCGTTGAGCGGGTAGTCGCGCTTCAGGACGGGATACAATTCCTCCATCGCCTTCGTGCGCCCGCCGCGGTGAGGATATTCCCACGGTGCCTTTGTCGCGTTGACGTAATCCTTGATGTGCTCGACGTTCCGCCCGCGCTCGAGCAGGAGCACGCGAAGCCCTTTTTCAGTGAGCTCCTTCGCCGCCCATCCTCCGGAAATTCCGGATCCCACCACAATCGCGTCGTATTCCGGTTTTTGCATTTCTAATGTGCTCCCCTCAGCGCATCGGTTATTGCCTTCTCGGCCAGAAGCGACATCACGCGATAGCCTTTCGTGTTCGGATGAACTCCATCGTACGTGAGCTCACACTTGAGGCCGTGCTTCTCGTCGGACATTGTCGTTTCGTAATCGAGATATACAGCTCCATTCCCTGCTGCGTAGTCTTTCATCCACGCATTCAGCTTCACTATGAGCAGGGCGGGCTCGAGGCTCGGAGCCCATCGATATTTGTAGACGGGAAGAACTGACGAGAGCACCACACGAATTCCGTTCGCTTTTGCGATCTCGGTCATCGCAGCGAGATTGTCTTCGATCATCTCGATTGTGGCAGGGCCCGTGTTCCCGGCGATGTCATTCGTTCCGCCGAGGATTACGACCGCGGCAGGCTTGAGGGCAACGACGTCTGCGCGAAATCGTACGAGCATCTGCGGCGTAGTTTGCCCGCCGATACCGCGTCCTATGTATGGCTTGCCGGGGAACATCGATGCAAAGCGCGGGGCCCAGCCTTCGGTGATGGAGTTGCCGAGGAAGACTACCCGCTGCTCACCGGCCTTCGGCGGACCGAGTACCACGTTCGAGTCGCGATAGCGCTCGAAGTTCGGCCAGTCGACGTGAATCAGCCGCTCCTGAGTGTCGCGATACGCTTTTGCCCGCGCTTCCTGCTGCGGAGTTGGCGCGGTAGTCGGCGGCGGGGAGCACGCATCTGGTTCCTTCGCGGCTTCCTGTGCAACGCCGATAGCTGGTGATGCTGTGAGCATCGCCCATACAACCAGACGCCGAGCGAGCCGCTCCGACAATGGCATTGGCAGGAAACTACGCCTGAGCAAAGAGTGCGGAAGACCACTCTCGCTAACTGGCCTTCGGGAGCGTATTTCACGCTTCGTGAAAAAGGGCCTATACGTAGTCATGGGCGTGTCCGGGTCCGGCAAGAGCGTTGTCGGGGCAGCGCTCGCGCGCGCACTCGACATCGACTTTGTGGAGGGAGACGATTTCCACTCGCCGGAGAACATCGAGCGAATGTCGTCGGGTATTCCACTCAGTGACGATGACCGAGCGGGCTGGCTGCGAACGCTCGCGAATCAGATTCACGCTGCGAAGAATGCAGGCACGGGAATCGTTCTTTCCTGCTCCGCCCTCAAGCGGTCGTACCGCGACATACTGCGCGCTGAAGCAGACGATCTGCAATTCATTTTTCTCCACGGATCGCCCGAATTGATAGCGGAGCGAATCGCGCGTCGCGGCGGCGCTCACTTCATGTCGCCATCGCTCCTTTACAGCCAGTTCGCAGCACTGGAGGAGCCATCGAGAGACGAAGGCGTGTGGATGTGCGACATCACCGAATCACCGGAAGAGATTGTAGCTGAGCTCATCGCCAGGATTCACGATGACCGCTGACGGACAGCTTCTTCTTTACGGACTGCTGGCGGTTGTCACCCTCATCGTGCTCATCGCGCGATTCAAGTGGCATCCGTTCGTCGCGTTGATCGGCGTTTCGCTCGCGATGGGCCTCGCCGCTGGAATGAGTCTCGCTCAAGTCGTCAAATCGTTTCAGGACGGCGTCGGTAACGTCCTCGGATTCATTGCCATAGTCGTCGGACTCGGCACAATGCTCGGAAAGATCATGGCTGAGTCCGGGGCTGCGACGCGCATCGCGACCACACTCATCGATCTCTTCGGCGAGAAGCGCGTGCACTGGGCGATCATGATCGTGGCGTTCATAGTTGGAATCCCGGTGTTCTTCCAGGTTGGGTTTGTTCTTCTCGTTCCGCTCGTGTTCACGATCGCGCGCCGCACGGGAATCTCACTCATCAAGATTGGAATCCCTCTCGTTGCGGGACTCTCCGTTGTGCATGGGATGCTGCCACCGCATCCGGCAGCGATGCTCGCGGTAACTGCATACAAGGCCGATGTCGGCCGCACGATCCTCTATGGCTTGATAGTCGGATTACCAACGGCTGCTCTTGCGGGACCGATCTTCGCGTCGTGGGTCGCTCCACGCGTTGTGCTCGTGGGAGAAAACAGAATCGCAGCGCAGCTCGAAGGTCCCGCTGTTTCCGATGCACCGGGCTTCGGGATTTCTGTTTTCACGGTGATGATCCCCGTGATTCTCATGCTCCTGTCGAGTGCAGCGAACGTGTCACTGGCCGAGGGCAATTCGCTTCGCTCGATGTTGAATTTCATCGGCAGTCCGATCGTGGCGCTCCTGATCGCGTTGTTGTTCTCGTTCTGGTCACTTGGTCGAAGGCAGCATTTCACCAGGGAGAAACTCCTCGAGATCTGCAACGACGCCCTCGCTCCAACGGCGACGATACTCCTGGTGATTGGTGCGGGAGGAGGATTCAATTCGGTTCTGGTGCAGAGTGGCGTCGGCAGAGCTGTCGCGGACGTTGCGGCCGGATCGCACGCATCGCCGCTGGTACTGGCCTGGATTGTAGCGGCGTT
>JBJMOA010000147.1:0-34979 GCA_045803975.1 Gemmatimonadaceae bacterium | reverse complement strand
GGGAATGCGACGACGCGATCCCGAAGATTGACGACCGTATTTCCGAGCGTGGCGTACCAATTCGGGTTGCCGGTCAGCGATTGGAGGCCGGTCTGGAGGCGCGCTAAGTTGGGAAACTGTTTGACGCCAATGGTGTCGAGCGTGAAATCGACGCCGAGCGGCTCAAGCGCCCCGGGCGGCCGGCCAGGTGTATCCATTCCATAGCGCTCGTTGAACCAGCTCCACTGGCTGATGGTCCGCAGCCGGAACACTCCGCGCGGAAGCACCAGTGCGTCATCGCCGATCCCCAGCACGCGTTGCGCTGGTGCCGGGTTTGCGAAGATCGCGATGAGGGCCAATGCTACAGTGGAAACGCTGACCAAAGGACGGCGCATAGGTTCTCCGCACTACGTGAAGGGATTTCTGCATGACCGGCGTAGGGGCCTTCGCCGGCGGGGAGACGTTATCATTCCGCGCGACGTTTTGTCAACTTGAAAATCGTAAGCACCGCATCGCGGTCGGCAAGCTTGTTCACACCGTTTTTCGAGGTAGCTTTGTCAGTGGTCGCGGGAATAGCTCAGTTGGTAGAGCACAACCTTGCCAAGGTTGGGGTCGCGGGTTCGAGTCCCGTTTCCCGCTTCGCTTTCGCTCGGGTGGCGAAATCGGTAGACGCGAGGGACTTAAAATCCCTTGGGATAAACTCCCATGCGGGTTCGATCCCCGCCCCGAGCATTGCCAGCCACTCGCTCGTATCAACAACGGACGCCATTATCCCTCAGTCTGAACCCGTTCGAGCCAGACGGTGAGCGCGGCAACAGCTACGCGTTTCGCACCACGCCGGATCGAGCGCGTTCTGTTGATCGTCAATCCGGGTTCGCGTCGCGCCGCCCGAATTCTGCCGAAAACGCAACAAGCATTTGTCGACGCAGGGGTCGACTGCGATGTAAATCGGACGCACGCACCTGGCCACGCGACGACCCTGGCGAAGACCAACGCGCATAAATACGACGCGGTGTTTACGCTCGGCGGCGACGGCACCGTCATGGAAGTGCTCAGCGCTCTCGCGCATCACGGGCCACCGGTCGGCGTATTAGCCGGCGGAACTGCCAACGTTGTCGCGCGAACCCTGCGCATTCCCCTGAATCCGTCGCGAGCCGTGCCGCTTCTCCTCAAAGGCGATATCGCGACGATGGATCTCGGACGACTCGGCGACGGGCGCCGCTTCGCGATCGGGGTGGGAGTCGGGCTCGACGCGACCATGATGTCGGAGGCACCCGCGCAGCTGAAAAAGTGGTTCGGGTTCATTGCCTACGTGATCGGCGGATACAAAGCCGTGCTCCGGAATCAGAGGTTCAATCTCCGGCTCACGGTCGATGGCATAGCATACGATCGGTCGGCGTCGGCGGTGCTGGTCGCAAATTTTGGCGCGGTGCTCAACGATCTCGTGACTTTTGGCGACGGGATCGCGCAGGACGACGGCCTTCTCAACGCGTGCGTATTTTCCCCGGAGAACGTATGGGACGCGCTCAGAATCCTGGTTCGAATGCTGCGAAAAGATTTCAGTCCGGACCCTTGCCTCTTTTACAAATCCGGCCGCGAATTTCGCATTGAGACCACGCCTCCCATGCCCGCGCAGGCGGATGGCGAGCTGCTGGCCGGCAGTCCGCTCTCGGTGTCAGTCGACCCATTGGCCGGTTGCTTGCTCATTCCAAAGCGGAGCTAGGACTCCGCACACTGGGTCGTATGATGACAGAAGACTATCTGAGCACCACGGCGAGGGTGCGTCCGGGAGCTGGTACGGTTCTCGGCACTTTCTTCTATATGTGGGTGCTCGTGGGCCTGCTGCTCGGTACCGCGCTCCTACTCGGCCCATTTCGACTGATCACGGAAGCGATGGACCGCGCCGGCTGGGGTCACAGCTCACAGGACCGCACGTTAATCGCTGTCCTCCTGCTTTACCTCATACTCACGCTGATCCTGACGCGGTGGATTGTCGGCGTGATGTTTCGGACCCGGAACCGCAACACGCGCTGGACGATCGCCGCCGTCTTCACGCTTCTCGCTGCACTCACGTCATGGGAATGGTCTAACCCGGCAAGGTTGTTGGCAGGGGTCTCCGGTCGCGGAACGGAGGGATCCTATGCAGTGGCAGGAGGTGCAATATTCATCTTCGGCGCGTACCCCGACGAGTCGAAACTACGCCAGCTCAAACGGCAGGGCGTGAACTCGGTCATCTCCCTTCAGCACCCAGGTGTTCTAATGGAGCGCGAAGGTATCAACGCTGAGGTCAATGCCACGCGCAAACTGCATCTCGGCTTCATACAGGCGCCGCTGATGCCCTGGGGAGACGATAACGATTCCTCGTTGGAAAAGCTGCGCACCATCGAGGATACAGCCAGGGGCGTTTTCTACGTACACACCGGGCTCGGCACTGCGCGACTGACCCTTGCCAAGAGGGTGATCGAGGAGGAGGGGCAACGAATCGCGCTGGGCGGGGGAGTTGACGCGGCTACAGCGTTCGCCGAGCGAACGACTCCGCTGCAGCGTGGCTCGTTGACGCGAATCGACGATGGAAAGTGGCTGATTCCATATCCCAACGAACAGGAGATGTTCAGCCTCGTACTCGGTGGCCAGGCTGGTACCGTCGTGTCGCTCCTGGATCCGCTGGACCCCGAGCAGGCGGCATGGAACCTGGAAATGGAGAGAGTTTTGAAGGAGCATTCGACTCCCTTCATCATGCGACCGGTCGATCCGCGCAGTCATGAATTGGCGGCCGAAATCGCGCGCGAGGTGCACGTGATGCGGCCACCCGTCACTTTGATCGCGCCTGCGACGCCGGATGAGGACGGCAAGCCGCGGCGGAACACCGACATAGCGCTCGCGTTTCTCAAAGCGTACGCCGGAATTGCCCCGCGCTCGCTTGCAGCGCGTCCGTCGTGGCGTCTCGGCGCTAGTGCTGGCGGAGGGCCGGTTCGTGCAGCCAGCGTGGCAAGCGAGAGCGAGGCACACGACCAAACTCGATAGCTCGAGGCGATGTGGCCATAATCCAGAGCGAGTACAAAAAAAGGACGAGCGTGTCGCTCGTCCTTTTCCTATGGGCGTAGAAAGGCGTTCTCCCTAGAACGGCAACTCTTCCTCGCTTCCGACTAGAGCCGAGTCGTCGGGAGCGGGCTTTCTCTCGCTCTTTACGTCGGTGGCCTGCGCGGTTGCGGTCGGCTTCGGCGGCCAGATCACTCCATCGCACGATCTATTCTGGCACTTGTAATCCGGAGCTTTCGGGTTTCGCTTCGTGAGCCGGTTGTCCCACATCCTGCCTCCGCACTTCGGGCAGCTCACCATCTCCATGTCCGTAAGTGTCGAAGCTGGAAGCGCTGCTTGTGGTGCAATGTTGCCGTTGGTGGCAACGACGGTCCCGTTGGTCGCTGGAATCGTCGCGGGGGCGCCGGCTTGTCCGTACCGACGTACGTAAGCACGCTGCGGGTCCTCGAGCGGCTTGGCGTACTTGCCCTCGCCATCCATCTCGACCCAGTTCTGCTCGTACGCGTACAGCTCGTTGGCGACGCCGAAGCGAACCGCGGCGCGCTTGAAGGCATCGGTCGATGCTTGCTTGTAGTCGCGACCAGTGCCGACGTCCTCACGAATCACACCGAGTATCTGAAGACGCGCCTTGAACGAGCAAAGCGTTCCGTCGCCGTCGTCGCCGGCGATCGCGGGAAGTAGCTCCAGGGTGAGATCCCATTCACCCGGAACGACCGCGTCGAGTCGTTCTCTAACCGTATTTGCTTCGATATAGGCAACGAAGCGCGCGAAGTATTTGCCATCACGGGCCGTCACCTTTCCATCCTGTCTCCAGGAGATAGCACCAGTGGGAACCGGGGCGGCTAGCTTCGCCCATACGTCGGTCTTTTCAATGTAGGCATCCTGTCTTGCGATCATGCTCTCATCCATCCGTTGTTAGTCGCTAAAGTTTGCTTCTCGTGAATTTTTGCACGTCCTTCACCGCACCGCACTGTTTGCCGTGCTCGCAATACCAGCCGTGCCGGTCGAAAAAAACGAGGTGGTGAATCCGGGCTCGATCGAGGGTCTCTTCCACGCGGTATAACTCCGTCACCGATGTTCCTTTCCCGCACATCTCGACGGGGTCCATTTCCCTGATCCGAACCTTTCTCGCGACCTTCGCTTTCTCCTTCCGCCTACCGTTGAGGTTCCTCCTTACTGGTGGCAACGTAAACTCCTGCAATGCCGTCACTTACGTTCCGAGGGTTCGGCACGTATTCGGGTACCTAAAATTAGCTGTCCGACCGCGGGAATGCAAGCGATACAGGGCACGAGTTTCGCACTCTCGACGGCCAATCAGTTGACCCGTAAAAAAACCGGAGACGACGATGGAACGCGGCAGCGCATTTCTCAAAAGCCAGATCGATAACGCGGTGATGCAACACGGTGCCTTCCTGAAAGCACTCGAGGACCACGAGAGTCAGGCCGACGATCCCAGATTCAGGGACCTCTGCTCTCGACACATTCCCCACATGCGTGAGCACCAGCGGATGTTGGAGGAATACCAGGAGCAGCTCGGTAGCGAGACCGGGATCACCAAGAAGGCTGTCGGCAAGGCCGTCTCGATCGCCCGCGATCTCGCTGACGCAACACGCGAAGACGACTTCCTGCGACTTGTCGGCGACATCGTGATGGCGCGGCAATCGGAGGACACCTTCAAGACCTTCCGCGAGGCCGGCAAGATCCTCGGCAACGGGACTCTGCACGAGATTGGTGAGGTCGCCGAACGCCACCACGATATCTACGTCAAGGAAGCAAACCGCCTGATCCAGCAGATGTTCGTCGAGCACGTCCAGGCGGTGGATGGCACCGCACGCGAATCGACCTACATTCAGCCCGAAGCCAGACCCTGAAGCGGTGACAGCGGGGCGGTGCGTGAGAGGCAGCTCCGTGCACCGCCTGACGCGCCAGACCTGCGGCGCTAACTTCTGCGCATGACGGATGTCGTATCACTCGCCGCCGAGCTCGTGGCGATTCAGTCGACGACGGGCAACGAGGGTGCGATCGTTGACTTCGTGTCGCGGTGGCTCGTCGCGCGTGGCTGGAACATGACGCTCCAGGAGGTCAGCCGCGGCCGCGCGAATATCTGGGGATCAAGGAGCGGTGGTGATGGTGGCGCTACTTTCTCGACACACCTCGACACCGTGCCTCCGTTTGTCCCGCCTCGGCTCGAGGGAACTCGACTCTTCGGCCGCGGTGCGGCCGATGCGAAGGGAATTGCGGCTGCGATGCTCGTCGCGGCCGATCGTCTCGTCAGCGACGGCGAAAAGCGTGTCAACGTTCTATTCGTCGTCGGCGAAGAAAAGGGATCCGATGGCGCCCGCGCCGCGAACAATCTGCGCTCGGGCAGCCGCTTCCTGATCAATGGCGAGCCAACCGAAAGTAAGGTCGCGAGCGGCGCGAAAGGCTCGCTGCGAGCTACCATTCGGACGCGCGGGCGCGAAGCACACTCGGCCTATCCACATCTGGGTCGGTCCGCCATCGAGCCGATGCTGGAATTGCTGCCGACTATCCGCAAGCTGCCGCTGCCGTCCGATCCCATGCTCGGCGACACGACCGTCAACATCGGAACGATCAAGGGTGGCACGGAGGCGAACATCATTCCCGCACACGCGGAAGCCGAGATAATGTTCCGGCTGGTGGGCGACGTTGCGCCCATCAAGAAAATGGTGAGCGAATGGGCGAAGGGTCACGCTGATGTTGAGTTCGGATCGCACATTCCCGCGCAGCGCTTCGCGACGGTACCAGGATTCGAGACCAGTCCGGTTGCCTACACCTCGGACGTCCCGCTCTTGGCGAACTGGGGAGAGCCGATGTTGTTTGGACCTGGCTCGATCCACGTTGCGCACACTCCGGACGAATACATCGACGTCGAAGAGCTCAGAAGCAGCGTCGACACCTACGTTCGGCTTGCGCGCACGGTACTGGCGAGGTGACGACCATGGCGATTCCAGGTAAGCGAAAGACGAAATGGCCAGTCGCGGTGCTCGGCGCCACCGGCGCCGTTGGCCAGATGTTCGTTCGCCTGCTTGCAAACCATCCTTGGTTCGAGATCGCCGAACTCGCTGCTTCCGAGCGGTCGGCGGGAAAAAAATATGGCGAGGTTACACGCTGGCTCGACGGCGATCCTCCGCCACTGTCGATTCAGAATCGCCGAATAATCGCGTGTGACCCGGGCGTGGTCAGCGCTCCAATCGTTTTTTCGGCGCTGGATGCAATGGTGGCGGGGGAAGTCGAACCCGCGTTTGCCAGGGCGGGGAAATTCGTCCTGAGCAATGCAAAAAATTTCCGGATGGACCCCGACGTGCCGCTCGTGATTCCCGAAGTGAACGGAGATCATCTCGCGTTGATCGACTGCCAGCGTCAGCATCGCGGCTGGCGCGGCGCAATCGTTACTAACGCAAACTGCTCGGCGACGGTTGCGGCGGTCGCGCTCGCCCCGCTGCACCAAAGGTTCGGCATCAAGCAACTATTTCTCTCGACGATGCAGGCCGTGTCAGGCGCCGGCTACCCTGGAGTTCCGTCGCTCGACATTCTCTCGAACGTCATTCCCTACATCGCCGACGAAGAGCCGAAGCTCGAGCGCGAAATGCTCAAGCTCCTCGGCACTTACGCCGACGGGGAAGTGACGAGCGCCGCCTTCAAAGTCAGTGCGCACACCAATCGGGTGCCGGTGGAACACGGTCACACGATCTGCATGACGATCGGCTTCGACGACGCGCCGACGCCGGAAGACGCGATCGAAACGATGAGATCGTGGAAGGGGCTGGCCTCGACGGTCGGACTGCCGACGCGACCGGTACATCCCTTGGTCGTAACCGACGCTCCCGATCGCCCGCAACCGAAACGCGATGTCGACGCTGGCAATGGGATGACTGTCACGGTCGGACGCGTTCGACGCGACGCAGTGCTCGACTTGCGAATGGTCGCCCTCGGACACAACACCGTTCGAGGCGCTGCGGGCGGGTCGGTCCTGAACGCGGAGCTGCTCGCCACGACAGGCGCTCTCGCCTCCGCGTGATCGTCGTAAAATTTGGTGGGACTTCAGTCGGCGATGCGGCGGCGATCGAGCGCGCCGCAGACATCGTCAAGGGACGCCTCGATCGCCAACCAGTCGTCGTCGTATCCGCCTTGGGTGGCGCGACGAACTCCCTGCTTGCGATTGGTGAACAGTCAGCCAAAGGACACCTGATCGGAGCACTGCGCGGCGTCGAAACGTTGCGCGATCGCCACTTTCGCGAATGCGAGGCGCTGCTGGGTACTTCGGAGGAAGCAGCAGAGGTCGCAGCCGAAATGAGTGCGACATTCGACGAGTTGGCCAGCCTCGCCGAGGCGCTTTCGGTGCTCGGACATGCGACGCCACGAAGTCTGGACGCTATTGCGGCATTCGGCGAGCAGCTTTCCTCACACCTCGTTGCGGCGTTCTTCAAGCTTCGGGCGATTCCCGCCGAGCATCTGGACGCGCGCGACGTATTCGTTACTGACGACAACTTCATGGCCGCTGAGCCGAACACCGAGGCGCTCGCGGACGCGGCCCGCGATCTGGTTCAGCCCTTGATTCAGCAGGGAAGCGTTCCAGTAATGGGAGGATTCATCGGTCGCACGGCCCGGGGAATCACGACTACACTCGGGCGCGGCGGATCGGATTACAGTGCATCGCTGCTCGGGGCTGCGCTGCATGCAGAAGCGATAGAGATCTGGACGGACGTCGACGGAATGCTGACAGCGGATCCGCGGATCGTGAAAGGCTCCCGGCTCATCGAACAGATACGCTTCGATGAAGCATCCGAGCTCGCTACGTTCGGCGCAAAGGTCCTGCATCCCAATACGATCGCTCCGGCAGTGCGCCTCGGCATTCCAGTCTTCATCTACAACTCACGAAACCCGAAAGGCAAGGGCACGCGGATCACGTTCGATGCGCCGCGTCGTGCGGTAAGCGCAATCGCTGGAAAGGCGGGAATAACACTCGTGAAGGTTGCCGCGGCGAAAATGCTTTTCGCGCGCGGCTTCCTGCGGCGGGTATTCGAGATCTTCGAGCGCAACGGAATTTCAGTGGACGTCGTTGCGACCTCCGAAGTATCCGTCTCGGTGACGGTGGATGACACGACCGGCCTGGAGTCGCTCGTCGTCGATCTCGCCGCGCTGGGGGATGTATCGGTCGAGCGTGGACGTGCTATCGTTGCGGTAGTTGGAGCCGCGATCAGCGAGGACGGTGCGGCGATGGGCCGTGCGATCGCCGCGCTCGACGGAATCAAGATTCACATGATGTCGCTCAGCGCGACGGGGATTAACCTCACCGTTATCGTCGACGAAGACAGTCTCAATCCTGCACTGGAGCGTTTGCACGCCGCTTTTTTTGCCGGGGCGGAGGGATGAATAAGCATCGTGTCGCGATCATCGGCGACGGCAAGATGGGACAGGCTATCCGTCAGCTGGCGCTCGAGAGGGGCTGGCAGGTCACCGCGATAGTCGGAGAGCGTGAGAGCAATCACGGAGCAGGCATCACCAAACAGACTCTCGGTGCGCCCGAAGTCGCCGTCGAGTTCACGCAACCGGATGCCGCCGTTGCCAACATTGTCGCGTGTCTGCGCGATAAAGTGCCAGTCGTCGTCGGAACGACAGGCTGGTACGAGTCGCTTCCTCTTGTCACCGGCATCGCGAAAGAAACCGCGACGCCGCTTCTATGGTCGCCCAATTTCTCGCTTGGCGTCAATGTGCTCATCGAGCTGGCGCGACAGGCGGGGGCGCTCATGCGCAGCCTCGAGGAATTCGACGCGCACATCGTGGAAACGCACCACACCAAAAAAAAAGACGCGCCGTCGGGAACCGCGATCGCCATCGCGAAGGCGGCAAGTGATGCCCTCGATCGCCCCATTCCTACGACGAGCATTCGGGTTGGTTCGGTCCCCGGAACCCATGAGCTCGTGTTCGACGGTCCGTTCGAGCAAATCTCGCTTACCCACGTCGCCCGCGATCGGCGTGTATTCGCCGAAGGCGCATTGAAGGCCGCCGACTGGCTGATCGGCCGGGCGGGCGTGTTCACGATGAGGGATGTGCTGAAGCGGGATACATTTAGAGAATGACCATCGAGCGGCTCGCGGGCTGCGGAACGGCGCTCGTGACTCCATTTACCGATTCGGGCGAGATCGACGAGAGATCGCTGCGATCCTTCGTCGATTGGCAGATCGCGAGCGGAGTCCACTTCGTGGTACCGTGCGGGTCTACGGGCGAAGCCGCGACTATGACACCTGCCGAGCATCGACGCGTCGTCGAGATAACCGTCGAGCAAACGGCGGCGCGCGTGCCCGTGGTAGCGGGCGCTGCGTCCAACGATACGAAGAAAGCGATCGCACTCTCGCGCGAGATGGCGGCGGCCGGTGCCACGCATCTTCTCCATGCATCGCCGATGTACAACAAGCCTCCGCAACGCGGAATCGTCGCACACTTTCGCGCCATTGCCGACGCCGTGCATACGCCGATCGTCGTTTACAACGTTCCAGGACGAACGGCGAGCAACGTCGAAGCTGCGACGACGTTGGAGCTTGCCGAGCACCCGAACATCGTCGCGGTCAAGGAAGCCTCGGGAAATCTCTCCCAGATAAGCGAGATTATCCGCCACCGGCCGGCGCGCTTCGCGGTGCTTTCAGGAGATGATCCGCTGACGCTGCAGGTGATGGCCGATGGTGGGGATGGTGTAATCTCAGTCACGTCTAACGCCGCGCCGGCGCTGGTTTCGCGACTGACCGTGCTCTGCGCAGCATCGGACTTTGCCGGCGCGCGCGCGGTTCACCACCAACTCGCCGAGTGGACGGCCGCGGCGTTCATCGAGGCAAATCCGATTCCTGTCAAGGCTGCACTTGCGATGATGGGAAAGATGTCCAACGTGGTGCGTTTGCCACTCGTGCCGCTAGCGGAAAAGTTCGAGCCGACGGTGCGGGCGGCACTCGTCTCCGTCGGAGCGCTTGCTGCGTGACAGCGCTCGACGTCGACGAAATCGAGAGGGGTATCGACGCGTTCGCTGGCACGACATCCACAACTGACGCTCGCGAAGCGCGCAGAATCGTCAGCGGACTCCTCGACGCCCTGGAGAAGGGGACGGTCAGGGCGGCGGCGAAGGATCCCGCGACGGGTGAGTGGCGGGCTGTGCCGTGGGTCAAACGCGGCATCCTCCTGGGGTTTCGAGTGGGCGCTATTGTCGACATGTCTATCAGCGGGCGTGACGACGTCGTGTTGTCGTTCTTCGACAAGGACACGTATCCACCGCGGCGGTTCGAGCAGGCGGATGGCGTCCGGCTTGTCCCCGGTGGCTCGAGCGTGAGGCGAGGTGCATATCTGGCGAAAGGCGTAGTGTGCATGCCGCCGATGTACATAAATGTTGGAGCACACGTCGGCGGCGGAACGATGATCGACTCCCACGCGCTCGTAGGTTCGTGTGCTCAAGTCGGGGAGCGGGTTCACCTTAGCGCGGCGGCGCAGCTTGGTGGTGTTCTCGAGCCGATCAACGCCGCCCCGGTCGTTGTCGAAGACGATGTCGTGATCGGTGGCAATTGCGGGATATACGAGGGTACCGTCGTGAGAAAACGCGCGGTGATTGGCGCGGGTGTTATCCTGACGCGGGGCACGCCGGTCTACGATCTCGAGCGGCAGGTGGTGTTGCGCGCGCAGGCCGAAACGCCGCTCGTCATTCCCGAGAACGCGGTCGTCGTACCCGGCGCACGCACGGTGAATGACGATTGGGCGAGGGCCCAGGGTCTTTCACTGCAGACACCCTTGATCGTCAAGTACCGCGATGAGAAGACCGACGCGGCAACGGCGCTCGAGTCTTGGCTGCGCTGAGAGTCGCCGGCACTGTCCGTGTGCCTGGCGACAAGTCTATCTCACATCGCTCACTGATCCTCGCCGCCCTAGCCGACGGCGACTCCCGCGTGCGCGGGATTCTCGATTCCGACGATGTGCGCTCGACGGCCGACGTACTTCGAGGTCTGGGCGTCGCCGTGCCGCCGTTAACCCGTGATATCACCGTCCGCGGCAAGGGCCTACGCGGTCTTCGACCTTCGCGCCGTCCTCTCGATTGTGGCAACAGTGGAACGACCGCTCGTCTCCTGGCCGGTGTGGTCGCGGCGCATCCATTCTCAACATCCTTCGCGGGCGACGCGAGCCTCAGCCGGCGCCCAATGAAGCGCATCGCGGAGCCGCTCACTTACATGGGCGCGCGGTTTGAGTTCGCGCGCGGCGATGGATTGCCGATGACTGTGTTCGGCTCCGATCTCCGCGGCATCGATTGGGATACGGGCGCATCGAGCGCGCAGGTGAAAAGCGCAATCTTGCTCGCGGGTCTCGTCTCCGCGGTCGAAGTGCGGGTGACGGAGACGTCGCGGTCTCGCGACCACACTGAACGAATGCTGCGCGCGATGGGCGTGGACGTGGAGAGTGATGGAAATCAGGTCTGCCTAAGGCCGACGACGCGCCTGACGCCGATCGACATTGAAGTGCCGGGTGATCCCTCGTCAGCAGCGTTCTTCATTGCGCTCGCGACTCTCGCCGCTGAAGGCGAGCTGGTGTTGACCAACGTGTGCCTCAACCCAACGCGATCAGGCTTCTTCGAGATCATGAAGCGTATGGGCGCGCGCGTCGATAGTAGAGCGACGGGCCACAGTGGCGGAGAGGAGGTTGGAGCGTTGCGCGTGGAGCCGGGAGCGCTACGGAACGCGCGCGTCACCGCTGCCGAGGTGCCGTCACTGATCGATGAGCTGCCGCTCCTCGCGTGCGTTGCGGCCGGCGCGGGAATCGAGATCGAAATCAGGGGCGCGTCCGAGCTCAGAGTGAAGGAGAGCGATCGGATCAAGGTGGTCGTCGAAAATCTTCGTGCTGTCGGGGCGCACGCAGAGGAGCTCCCGGACGGATTGGTTGTCCATGTGTCGCGACGTGCACTCTCGGGCACAATCGATCCGCACGGGGATCATCGCATCGCGATGGCTTTTGGAGTCCTGTCTGCTGCGTCGGCCAATGCAATCACGATCGGGAATCCCGAGTGCGTCGCGGTTTCATATCCGAGTTTCTGGGAAGATCTACGCCGCGTCACAGGATGACACCCCAGACCTCAGTGATTGCAATCGACGGTCCGGCCGCGTCCGGCAAATCGTCGACGGCGCAAATGGTCGCCGAGAAGCTCGGCTATCTGCACGTCGACTCCGGCTCCCTTTACCGAGCTGCGACGGCGGCCGCGCTCAGGCTTGATCATAATGCGGCGACGTGGACCGAGAAGAGCGTGCTCGAGGCCGCGCGACCGATCGAGCTTCGTGCCGCCCGCACGTCGTTCTATCCTGTGCTCGAAGGCAAAGCCATCGAGGACGAAATCCGCGGGGTGGACGTTACGCGCCACGTTTCACGTGTAGCGCAAATGCCGCGCGTCCGTGAGTGGGTCAACGAAAAGGTTCGCGGGGCGGCACAATCCAAAGATGTCGTCGTCGACGGCCGCGACATGGGCACCGTCGTGTTTCCGAATGCGGATCTCAAGATCTTTCTGGTCGCTGATTCACGCGAGCGCGCGGCGCGAAGACTCAGACAACGCGGAACGCCGGCATCGGAACAATTGCTCGACGACGAAACCATACGCATCAAGGAGCGAGACGCTCGCGATGCCAGGCAAACGGTGGCGGCCGCGGACGCGGTGGTGATCGACACGACAGCCCTGACCCAGCAGGAGCAAGTGGAACAGATTGTGAGTCTATGGAATCAGCGTGTCGGGTGAATCGGGTTGCACCTGTCGCCATCCCGCGGTTCAGCGACGCCAAATCAGGGAGGAGGTTGGGCCATGCGTCGTTTCACTGATCGGTCGGGCCTTGATTGGAGCGCCTTCGAGACCGCTCGCCCTGGTGGTCTTCCTGACCGCAGAACAAAGCCCGCGAGTGTAACGGTGGCGTTCAAGTGCGACGACGGTAGCGAGGTCGCAATGGACTTGCCGGTCGGCGCGCTCGAGGGGCTGACCGATGAAGAACTAATCCTCTTGCTGACGCGGGGCCTCAAGTAGGCCTATTACCCAGCACCCGATAGCTGGCACCCTTGGTTGTGGTTGTTCTTGGCAGTCCCGTCAGCGAATTCCAGATCGAGAGCGGTTGACCCTGCCCCAGGCTGTAGTCTACATTTAAAGGCTTGATGCGAACGTACTCAACCCTTTAACCAGCAACATGATAGACTCGCCCAACCAAACAACCCAAACCGGCACGACGCTCACTGCGCGCGAGAAGCGCGATCTGCAGAAGGCGCAGCTGCGTCCGCTTGCCAACCTGAGACCCGAGCTCTACGACGAGGACGATTACTCGCAGGACGAGCTCGAGACAATGATGGAGATGTACAACGGGACGATGGCCTCGATCGAAGAAGGCGAGATCGTCAAATCCCGCGTGCTCGATATCCGCGACAACATGGTCGTCCTCGACATCGGCTTTAAATCCGAAGGGACGATCCCGCTCGAAGAGTTCAAGGATCTCCCCGACCTCAAGCCGGGTGACGAAGTCGAAGTTCTGCTCGAGCACCTCGAGGACCAGGAAGGTTCCGTCGTGCTGTCGAAGAAGAAAGCCGACTTCATGCGCGTGTGGGAGCGCATCCGCGTCGCCTACGAGAATGATGAGCCTGTGCGCGGCACCCTGATCAAGAAGATCAAGGGTGGAGTCGTCGTCGATCTTATGGGAGTTGACGCATTCCTCCCGGGATCGCAGATCGCGCTTCGCCGCGTTCCAAACGTCGACGAGCTGCTCGGTCAGACCTTCGACTTCAAGATCATCAAGCTCAATAAGCGTCGCCGGAACATCGTCGTCTCGCGCCGCGTGATCCTCGAGCAGGAGAGGGCCGGCAAGCGCGAGAAGTTGATGAAAGAGCTGCAGAAGGATCAGGTGCGCAAAGGCGTCGTCAAGAACATCACCGACTTCGGCGCGTTCATCGATCTCGGTGGCGTCGACGGACTGCTCCACATCACCGACATGTCGTACGGCCGCATTCAGCATCCGTCCGAGATGGTGCACATCGGTCAGGAGCTGGAAGTCAAAGTCCTCGACATCGATTGGGATCGCGAGAGAATCTCGCTTGGTCTCAAGCAGCTACAGAGCTATCCGTGGAAGGACGTGGCCGAGAAGTATCCGGTCGGCACGCGCGTGAGTGGAAAGGTGGTTTCGATCACCAACTACGGAGCGTTCATCGAGCTCGAGCCGGGCATCGAAGGACTCGTCCACATCAGCGAGATGAGCTGGACGCGCAACGTTCGTCACCCGTCGAAGCTCGTATCAATCGGCGAGACCATCGAAGCAGTGGTGCTCAAAGTCGATCCGAACGAGGAAAAGATCTCCCTCGGCATGAAGCAGACGGAGCAGGATCCGTGGATGATGCTGCCGGAGAAGTACCCCGTCGGCACGCGTCTAAACGGCAAGGTGCGCAACCTGACAAGCTTCGGCGCGTTCGTGGAAATCGAGCCCGGCATCGACGGTCTCATCCACATCTCCGACATGTCGTGGACCAAGCGCGTTCAGCATCCGTCGGAAGTCGTCAAGAAAGGCGACTCTGTTGATGTCGTGATCCTCAATGTCGACGCTGAGAACAAGCGGATTTCACTGGGCCTGAAGCAGGCCACAGAAGACCCATGGCTGCGTATCGGTGAGACCTATCCGGTCGGCACCGAGCTGCGTGGCAAGGTCGTCAGACTGATGGACAAGGGTGTGGTCGTCGATATCGGAAACGACATCGAAGGCTTCGTCCCGGTCAGCCAGCTGAACTTCGGTCAGCCCGTGAACAGTCCGGCGGACATCGTCTACGAGACGATGAATCTCGATCTCAGGGTTCTAGAGGTCGATCCGATTCATCGTCGGATCGTTCTCGCGGTGACGGGAATTCCGGAGGAGCAGCCGCCGCGTCCGGAGACCCCTTCGAAGGTGATCCCCATGGAGTCCGACGATTACAACATGTCGGATCCGATTCCTACGCCGCCCGACTCATACGTGGAAGAGCCCGCGTAGCACATTTGGAAAATGAAAAACGGCCCTCGGAAGGGGCCGTTTTTTTTTTTCGGCGTGGCGCTATCGCCGGTTTTGAAAAACGCGATCAATTACTCGCGGCGCAGATCTTCGTCGAAACCATCGCGTCGCGGCCGGTTGCGCGTTCTGTCATTTGCTTCGGGACCGGTCGGGAATGCGTCCGTCCCGCGGGTGTTGTTGCCGACAGCTTCTCGCGCGTCGCCGCGGGCTTCTGATCTGGAATCGGGTCTGACACCCGCACGGTCATTCCCGCTCAACGGTGCGCGCTGATCGTCGTTGTCCCGGTAGCGCGAGCGCGCGCCACGCGTCTGTTGCTCAGTCTTTCCGCTGTTTCGACGCGCCATCGTTTTCCTCCTGATCGAGAATTATGAATCGTGGCAGTCGGCGTGCCACGCTGCTCGGCAGTACCGACCGCCTCCGCGATACTCAAGCCCTTCCAGATCGTCCTACTAGGGTCGAATTCCAACTCTTTTTTCTGGTTCATTGCGTTAATGACAAGCTCGTCCGCCTCTGGCGAAGCACTCCTCGTCCTGGATGCCAAGCTCATAGTCCGCGCCGCGAATAAGGGTTTCTACGCAATGTTTCGCCTCGCTCCTGAGGAGTGCGTCGGCCACAAGGTCTACGAGCTCGGCGGACGTGCGTGGGACGAGAAACTCCGGCCGATGCTGGAGAGGGTCCTCAGTGGCGAACCGCAGTCAGACCATTTCGAGCTGATCCATGACGAGAAGCAGGGTGGAGGCGGCGTGCTGTGGCTCAGTGCGCGACTTGTTCCGTCGGCCGATCCCGCGAATGCGACGATCCTGCTCGCAATCGACGATTTGAGTGCCGGCCGGCCAATCGAGGAGACCCTGGCAACGCGCACGCAGGAGCTCAACACGTTCGCCGATGTCGCGGGGCGTGGCGCCCACGAGCTCAATAATTTGCTGACCGTCATTCGGATGAACGCGGACTTCCTCGAGTCGATCCTCCGAGACGCCAAGCTGTCACCACAGGAAGCCATCGACATTCGGCTCGCTGCCGAGCGTGCGGAGGCAATCACCAAGCGGCTGCTGGTCACGAGCCGACGCGTTCTTCCCCAGCCGACCGGGCTCGACCGCGACAATGGGTCGGTACCCCTTCCCGGATCGCCGCTCAGGGAATCGGACGACGAGAGAGCCGAGCGCGAGCTCAAGGAGGCGGAAGCAGGCCAGGTCCGTCGCCTCAAGCACGGAACACACACCGGACGCGAGACGATTCTTCTCGTCGACGACGAGAAGGCACTGCGTAAGTTGGGAAAGCGTGTCCTATCCGCGGCGGGCTATCGGGTGCTCGAAGCATCCGACGGCGCAATGGCGCTTCGCATCGCCGCCGAGGAAGTGGGCGAGATCGATCTCGTGCTCACCGACGTCGAAATGCCAACGCTCGGCGGCCGCGGAATGGTCGACGAGCTTCACGAGCTGAGTCCGGGACTTCGCGTGCTATTCATGTCGGGATACACCGACAACGAGATACTGCGACGGGGGATCCGTACGTCGGCGACTGATTTCTTGCAGAAGCCGTTCACGGCAGAATCTCTCTGTGCCGCCGTTCGTGCGGTCCTGAGCAAGCCCTCGACCGCGACCGCCTAGTGTCTACCACGAATGCGCCCCGCCGCGAGCGACCAGCGCGAATCCTCGTTATCGACGATCAGGAGCAGAACATTCGCCTGCTGACGCGGATTTTGGCCAAAGCGGGCTATGAGCACGTCACGTCCACGACGAACTCAACGGAAGCACTCGCGCTGCACACGCAATTCAAGCCCGATCTCGTTCTTCTCGACGTGCACATGGAAGAGAAGGATGGCTTTCAGGTTCTCGAAGAAATCGTGTCGCATGCACCAGGCGGCGAACCTGTTCCGGTGCTCATGATAACCGCGGACGACAGCCCGGATTCTAAGCGCCGCGCGCTTGCACTCGGCGCCAAGGATTTCGTCGGCAAGCCGTTCGATTCAGCCGAAGTGTTGCTTCGAATCCGCAACCTGCTCGAGACGCGGTTCCTCTACCAAAGATTGAGGGACCAGAACGCCGAGCTCGAGCTCAAGGTCACCGAGCGCACCAAAGAGCTAGAGCAGTCACAGCTCGAGGTATTGGAGCGCCTCGCCGCAGCAGTCGAATTCCGCGATGACGATACGGGGAACCACACGAAGCGAGTTGCGGAAGTTTCCGCGATGCTCGGCCACGCTATCGGCCTCGAGGCGACCACTGTGGAGCTGATCAAGCGCGCGGCGCCGCTTCACGACATCGGTAAGGTCGGGATCCCCGATCATATTCTGCTCAAGGCCGGTCCGCTGACAGCCGAAGAGTTTGAGACGATGAAGACGCACACAGTAATCGGCTCCAGGATGCTCTCGAAGGGACGATCGGAGCTGGTTCGTTTCTCCCAGAGAATCGCGCGGAGTCACCACGAATGGTGGGACGGCTCGGGTTACCCCGATCGTGTGTCGGGCCAGAGCATCCCACTCGAGGCGCGCATCGTCGCCGTCGCCGACTTTCTGGATGCGCTGACGCATGAGCGACCTTACCGGCCGGCATGGGGCATCGATGACACCCTTGCTGAAATTCGTCGCAGATCGGGGACTCACTTTGACCCGCTCATCGCCAAGGCGCTCCTTGGAATCGACTGGCGAAGCGGGTCGGCACTCGTAGCGTAGGCACTACCGGCGGCGAGTTTCTTGCCCCTAGGCCCTCCGAAACTGTCACTCGTTCGGAGGAGATGCCGATGAGATGGACCCCTGGCGGCCGCAGTCCTAACATAGAAGACCGTCGCGCCTTAGGCGGCGGAATTGGCCGAGGCCTTGGCGTTGGAGGGACGGTCGTCGTCCTCGCATTGAGTCTTCTGTTCGGCCGTAATCTCTTCAACGATCTCGGCGTCGAGCCGGGAGTTGGCGCCGTGGGCGCCGGCGCGCCGACGACAGCCGCCGACTCCATAGCCGAGGACTCGCTAGTGCAGTTCATGTCCTTCGTGCTGGACGACGTACAGCGCACGTGGAACAAAACTCTTCCGAATTACGGAACCAGCTTTCACCCAGCCCGACTGGTGTTGTTCCGGAATTCAACGAACTCAGGTTGCGGTGCGGCCCAATCGGCCATGGGTCCATTTTATTGTCCACTCGACGAAAGGGTCTATCTCGATCTTGGCTTTTTCCAGGAGCTAAGGGACCGCTTCCGGGCGTCCGGCGATTTCGCGCAGGCCTACGTTCTCGCGCACGAGCTCGGACATCACGTTCAGCACTTGCTCGGAACGGACGCGCGGGTTCGGCAGCTTCAGGAATCGAATCCTGGCGAGGCGAATCAGTTGTCGGTGCGGCTGGAGCTGCAAGCGGACTGTTATGCGGGTGTTTGGGCGCATTCGACGGATCAGCGCCAGCTGCTCCAGCACGGGGACGTCGATGAGGGGCTCAACGCGGCGTCCGCGGTGGGCGACGATCGGATCCAGCAGCAGGCGACCGGTCGGATCAACGTCGATTCATTTACTCACGGATCCGCAGCGCAACGAGCCGCGTCATTTAAACGCGGATTTGATTCGGGCGACCCTCGAAACTGTAATACTCTCTAAAAAAGCACATCGGGCGTCGAACGCTGTTGTCAGAGATATCTCGTTCGGAGGATCTCCCGATGATGCAGCTCGTGTCCCGCGATGATGTAAGCGAGGGCGCGCACCGACACCTCCGCGTTGTTCGCGATGCCGCGCCGCGTCCAGGCCTGCTCGTCCATGTGACGGAACAAGAAGACCGTGGACTGACGGACCACCTCCAGCTCCGCCGCCAGATCGCCAAGTGAATACGCGTTGAAGGAGGAGTTGCGGACGTAATCGTCCTGCTCGAAACCCGGTATTGGCGCCGGATCGTTGCGCGCAAAGCGCAGCGCCCGGCCCGCGAAAATCCGCTCGCTGTCGATGACGTGGCCGACAAGCTCGTTGACCGTCCATTTGTCCGACGCGTAGCGATATGTCGAGACCGACGCCGGCAGGCCACGTAACAGGATCAGTGTCTCTTTTATCTGCGATGCCAGCGTTGACACAACGTCACCGTCCGGTACGAGCGCTATGTACCGCTCGTAATAAGGAAGGAATTCGGACTTTGCCGGCTTCGTCGCGCTGGCTGTCACCACTGCCGCTGTGGTCATCTCTGTGCCTCCACAAGGAATCGTTTGTACCAAGCGAAATAGAATAAGTCGACGTGCGGTACGCTACGCGAGCCGAGGCCCGGCGGCAAATTCCTTCTGTTCCAGAGTCGTACAGGATGCGAGATTTGACCGGTTACGACTCGTCTTTTCGCTACCTCATGAACAATCCGCAGGCCGGAGATAGGATGCTGCGCATCACCGATCTTGCCGATTCGCCCATTCTTGCGCCCAACTCCGCGGTCCCTGGCTGGACGGCAGAATACGCCGTTCCGCTCGGAGGGCCGGGACACCTCCTGCTCGCCACGTTCGAGCAGGCGGCTGTGGGCATCGCCCATCTCACCCTCAACGAAGACTGGATCTCGGTCAATCAGCGTTATTGCGAGATCACCGGCTACACGCGCGAAGAGATCCTCAATCTCAAGGTCGAGGATCTAAGTCACCCGGAGGATGCCGCGGCGAGTGTCGAGTTCATGCGCCGAATCCGCGCCGGGGAGTTGCCGGAATACAAGATCGAGAAACGCTACCTCCGGAAAGATGGATCCGTTGTCTGGGTGAATCTGACCGTATCCATCGTTCGCTCGGCATTGGGCGACCCGCTCTACCTCGTTGAATTCATCGAGGACATCACGCAGCGCCGCGAAGCGCAGAGCGAGGCCAGCAGGTCGCTATCACTACTGCGCGCAACGCTGGAGTCGACGGCCGACGGCATCCTCGTCGTGGGCCTGGACGGGAAGATCCTCAGCTTCAACCAGAAGCTCGCCGATATGTGGGACATTCCCGCCGAAATCTTCGGCTGCGGAGACGAGCAACGGGCACTAAGCGCCGCGCTCGACAAGCTGGTTGACCCTGACGCCTTCATGACCAAGGTAGACGATCTGTACCGTCGGCCCGAAGAGACGAGTTACGACGTCCTCGAGCTAAAGGATGGTCGGACGTTCGAGCGATACTCCCAACCTCAGCGCATCGAGGATCGACCCGTAGGTCGGGTTTGGAGCTTCCGCGACGTCACAGCACGCCGCCGTGCCGAGGAACAAGCTCACGCCCTCACGCGCGAGCAGGCCGCTCGCAAGGAAGCAGAGAGCGCACAAAAGCGAGCAACGCTGCTAGCCGAGGCCAGCCGCGTCCTCAGCGCGTCTTTTGATTATCAGACGACCCTTGCGGCGCTGGTCCGGCTCACCGTGCCTGCACTTGCCGACTACTGCGCGCTCGATATCGTCGAAACCGACGACAAATTCGAGCGAATTGGCGAAGCGCATGTCGATCCGGCGAAGTCTCTTCTCCTCAAGGAAGTCGCGACTTTCCCCCGTAGCGCTCTCACAGCGCGGCACCCACTCATCAGGGTGATTACAACCGGGGAGCCGGTTCTCGAGGCCGAGATTAGTTCCGCATTCATCCGCCAGTCGTTCGCCGAAGCCGGTCAGCGCGCCGTCGTCGAGGCACTGGAGCCGCGCTCGCTGATCTGCGTTCCCCTCGTCGCGTCAGGAAGGCCGCTTGGCGCGTTGACGCTCGTGACATCTGGATCCGGACGACGCTTTAGCATCGCCGACCTCTCACTGGCAGTCGACATCGCACGACGCGCCGCCGTCGTCGTCGAGCACGCGCGACTGTACAACGAGGCGCAACAGGCCACCAAAGCGCGTGACGATGTGCTCGCAGTGGTAGCACACGACCTCAGAAATCCGCTCAACACGGTTTCTATGGCAGTGAGCCTGATGCTGGAATCCACACCACCGGAACGTGTTCAGGAACGCAGGCAGGTGGAGATCGTCCGCCGCGCGGCCGATCGCATGAACCGAATGATCCAGGACCTGTTGGACGTGAAGCGAATGGAGTCGGGTCGATTGACGATCGAGTTAAAGCCCGAGGAGCCCGGTTCCCTTATCAACGACACGGTCGACATGCTCCGACCGCTTGCCGCCGGCACCGGGATCATGCTCGACACTGCTCTCGACGACGACCTTCCGTGCGTTGTCGCCGACGCGGCGAGGATTCAACAGGTGCTGTCGAACCTCGTTGGCAACGCGGTAAAGTTCACGCCACGCAACGGGCGGATCACGGTGAGCGCCGAGCGGATCGACGGCGAAGTGCGGTTCGGGGTGATCGACACGGGCCCGGGGATTCCCGCCGAACAGGTTCCGCACATTTTTGGACGTTTCTGGCAGGCCAGGGCCTCGGATCGGCGGGGGATAGGCCTCGGCCTCGCGATCGCCAAAGGCATTGTCGAAGCCCACAACGGGCGAATCTGGGTCGAGAGCCACGTCGGCCTCGGGAGCACCTTCTACTTCACCCTGCCGAGCGCGTCCCCAGAGGTCTGACCAGCGGCCTAAGTTGCCGCTTCCAGCCGTTCTCGTCCATATCCGACGCCCCGCCTCAGCCGTAGCACGCTGAGGCGTGCTAATCGCGCGTCCGATCTCAGGAGGAAAGCTGGGCCAATCTGTTTCTCACGAATATATGGGGTCTGCGGAAGCCGCCGGCCTCAGATATGTGACCGATGCTATGCCGGGAATTCGCCGGCATCGCCACGGCCGCGGCTTCACGTATGTGGGACCGGACGGTGAGGTCATTCGTGCGCGCGAGGCTCTGCAGCGCTTCAAATCACTGGTGATTCCGCCAGCGTGGACAGACGTGTGGATCTGTGCCCACGAGGACGGGCACCTGCAGGTGACCGCCCGCGATGGCCGCGGGCGCAAGCAGTACCGATATCACCCGCATTTCAGACAGCACCGCGACGGGACAAAATTCGAGCGGATGTTCGAGCTGAGTGACGTGCTGTGGAAGATCCGCGAGCGCGTCGAATCAGACATAGAGTTGCCCGGTCTCGCGCGCGACAAGATCATGGCGACCGTCGTCTGGCTACTGGAGACGACTCTAATTCGAATCGGTTCTGACGAGTACCGGAAAGCCAATAAATCGTTCGGCCTCACTACACTGCGCCGCCGGCATGTCGCCGTTGTAGGCTCGGAGCTGCGCTTCGAATTCCGGGGGAAGAGCGGGATTCAGCACGCGGTTTCCGTCACAGACAAGCGCATTGCGCGCATCGTCCAGCGCTGTCAGGCGCTTCGCGGCGAGGAGTTGTTCAAGTATCTGGACGACGACGGAAAACGGCAGGAAGTCGATGCGGAAGACGTCAACGCCTATTTGCAGGCTATAACCGGCCGTGACATAACCGCCAAGGATTTCCGCACCTGGGCAGGCACCATGCTCGCCGCCGACGCGCTTCGAAAGGTTGGACCCGCGAAGACCAAGCGCGAAGCGGAGCGCAACATAATTGCGGCGGTGGACATGACCGCGAAACGACTCGGCAATACTCGCAGCGTGTGCCGCAAATACTATATACATCCTGCACTCATCGAGGCGTATCTGGAAGGCTCCGTGCTGCCGCCGTTACCCGACCGGAGGTGGAACAAGCGTAAATCCTCAGGGCCTACGCTTCGTCAGCACGAGATGGATGTGCTCGCGTTTCTGAAAGCCCGCCTCAAGCCAAAGGCGAAACGCGCGGCAAATCGCGCGGCGAAACGCGAAGCGACACTATCACTCGTGCCGACTGACCCACCGTCGTCTGTTGGGTCCGAGGCGACGGAACAACCGCCGCCGCCTCCGAGCGGCGAGCTTAAGCCGACCGGATCCTAGTCCAGGTACGGATAGTCGGGGTCGGCTAGACGCGCCGCTCGCGCCGCAGCCTCGGGCCCCGCGATCTCTCTCGCAAGATCCAGCAGCATGGGACTCAAATGCGCGCCATAGCGCAGTAGACTCGCGGCGCGGGCTCGCCTCCCAAGCAAAAACGCCAGGAACGGCTGGTCCGCCTTCAGCGCGTTACATGCTGGACACGCGAGCACCAGGTTGTCGCGCCGATCGTACGCTGTCTTTCCCTTACGGGGCGTTACGTGATCCATCGTGATTGCCTTGGCGCTCACCCTGCGCTCGCAATAAGCACACACTGGCCCATGCTGGTCGAGCAGCCACTGGCGCGTGTCCATGTAGGCGTTGCGGCTTGTCGGGAGCGACGTGTGCTGATGCGCCGGCCGTCGCGCCCGCTTACGCGGCTTTCGCGATCTTCTTCGTGGTTGTGTCAATTGGGACGGGTGAACTGGTGAAACGAGTATCGCTGAAAAAAATAGCAATCCGCGGCGCTAGATGCTCATTCCGCCCAGAGTTAGCTTTTCGCTGCAATGACGATGCGAGACAAGCTCGACCTCCTGGAGCGCCGCCGGGCGGAGTCCGAGTTGGGCGGCGGCGAGGCGCGACTCAAGGCGCAGCACGAAAAAGGCAAGCTCTCGGCGCGCGAACGTCTGGACCTGCTCCTTGACGAAGGAAGCTTCGTCGAGCTCGATCGCTTCGTGGTACACCGGTCAACCGACTTCGGCCTCGAGTCCCAGAAATTCTTTGGCGACGGCGTGATCACGGGCTACGGCAAGATCGATGGCCGCCTGGTGTACGTCTTCTCGCAGGATTTTACGGTCTTTGGCGGCTCGCTCTCGGAATCGTTCGCCGAAAAAATCGTGAAGATCATGGATCTCGCGATCCGCAACGGCGCGCCCGTAATCGGGCTCAACGACTCCGGAGGCGCCCGAATCCAGGAAGGAGTGGTGTCCCTCGGCGGTTACGCGGAAATCTTTCTGCGCAACACACTCGCCTCGGGTGTAATCCCGCAAATTTCGGCTGTCCTCGGGCCTTGTGCCGGTGGAGCGGTGTATTCGCCCGCGATCACGGACTTTACGTACATGGTCCGCGGGACGTCGTACATGTTCGTGACCGGCCCAAACGTCGTGAAGACCGTCACGCACGAAGATGTAACGATGGAGGAGCTCGGCGGAGCCGATACGCATTCCGCGAAGTCCGGAGTTGCTCACTTTGCGTCAAACTCGGAGCCCGAGTGTCTGCAACACATTCGGGATCTATTTCGCTTCATCCCATCGAACAATCTGGGCGATCCGCCGCGTGGGTCGGGAACGGACCCGCGCACTAGGCGGGAAGAGTCTCTGCTCGACGTCGTGCCGGATAACGCCAACAAGCCGTACGACATGCATGAAGTGATCAGGCGAATTGTCGATGACGGCGAATTCTACGAAGTCCAGCGCGAGCACGCGGAGAACATCATCTGCGGCTTCGCACACCTCGGCGGATTCAGCGTCGGCGTCGTGGCCAACCAGCCGGCCGTGCTGGCCGGAGTGCTCGACATCAACGCGTCGCTCAAGGCGGCACGCTTTATTCGCTTCTGCGATGCGTTCAACATTCCGCTTGTCACCTTCGAGGACGTTCCTGGATTTCTACCGGGGGTGGCGCAAGAGCACGGCGGCATCATCAAGCACGGAGCGAAGCTGCTTTACGCGTATTGCGAAGCCACGGTGCCGAAGCTCACGGTCATTACACGCAAGGCTTACGGTGGCGCCTATGACGTCATGAGCTCAAAGCACATACGTGGCGATTTCAACGTCGCATGGCCAACCGCGGAGATCGCCGTCATGGGACCGAAAGGCGCGGTCGAGATTCTCTTCAGGAAAGAGATCGTCGAGAGTAGCGATCAGGCTGCCGCGACCGAAGCGAAGATCGAAGAGTATCGGGAGAAGTTCGCGCATCCCTACATCGCGGCCGGACGCGGCTACCTCGACGACATCATCGACCCGCGCGATACGCGGCCGGCACTGATCAACGCCCTTGAATCGCTCCAGACAAAGCGCGACAAGAATCCGCCGAAGAAACACGGCAACATTCCTCTTTGAGCATCGGGGCGCGACTGACCCCGGTGGAAATCGGTGTTTAAAAAAGTACTGATCGCCAATAGGGGCGAGATCGCACTCCGCGTCATCCGCGCGTGTCAGGAACTCGGAATAAAAACCGTAGCGGTATACAGCGAAGCCGACGTGCGCGCTCCACACGTACGTGACGCAGACGAAGCAGTGTTGATCGGCGCGGCTCCGTCGAGCGAGAGCTACCTGCGCGGCGACAAGATAATCGACGCCGCCAAAGCTGTTGGCGCAGATGCGATTCACCCGGGGTACGGATTTCTCGCCGAGCGTGAAGCGTTTGCCCGGGCAGTGCGCGATGCGGGAATCGTCTGGATCGGTCCGCCTGCTGAAGCAATCGCTGAATTGGGGAGCAAGATCGCAGCGCGCACCCTCGCGGTCGCCAATCGCGTACCGGTTGTGCCGGGGACGAGTGAACCGATCAAGACCGTCGACGACGCCGCGGAACTTGCCAGCCAGCTCGGCTATCCCGTGCTCCTCAAGGCTGCGGCCGGCGGCGGTGGAAAAGGAATGCGCGTGGTGTCGGTCGCAGCCGACCTCCCGGCCGCGCTCGATGCCGCGCGACGTGAAGCAAAAAACGCATTCGGTGACGACGCAGTGTACCTGGAGAAATTTGTCGAGCGTCCGAGGCACGTCGAGATCCAGGTGCTCGCTGACACACACGGCAACGTACTATCACTCGGCGAACGTGAATGCTCCGTGCAGCGGCGCCATCAGAAGATGATCGAAGAGGCCCCGAGCGTCGCTGTCACCCCGGAGTTGCGCAGGAAAATGGGCGACAGCGCCGTCCGCGTCATGCGTGCGGCTGGGTACGTGAACGCCGGGACGTGCGAGTTTCTGCTGGACCAAGGCGGAAACTTTTATTTCCTCGAAGTGAACACCCGCATCCAGGTGGAGCATCCCGTTACCGAAATGGTTACGGGAATTGACCTGGTGCAGTGGCAACTTCGCATCGCGGCGGGGGAACGACTGCCGTTCGCGCAGGAGCACATCGCTCCTCGCGGCTGGTCGATCGAGTGCCGGATCACCAGCGAGGATGCCGCGAATAGTTTTCTGCCCTCGACGGGCAGAATCACGTATCTGCACTTGCCGAGCGGGCCGGGCGTGCGTTGGGATGGTGGAATCGAGTCAGGAACCGACGTCGGGTTGTACTACGACCCGATGCTTGCCAAGCTGATCGTCTGGGGCGCTGATCGGCAACAGGCCGTCGCACGCATGCGACGCGCACTCGTCGACCTGATAATCCAGGGCATTGACACGTCGCGCGATTTCCACGTTCGGGTAATGGACGACGAAGAATTCCGGCGTGGCGCGATAGACATTCAGTGGCTCGAGCGTCGCCTTGGCTCGCTACTCGAGCGCGGGGCTAGCGACGATTCAGTTCGTGTTGCCGCGATCGCGGCAGCGCTATTGGCCGAGCGCGACCGCGCATCGCGCTCAGTGTCCGACGCCTCATCTCCTGTGAAGGCTTCGGCGGACAGGACCAATGCGTTGCTCGATGCCTGGAAACAAGCCGCCCGAATCGAAGGTCTGCGCCGCTAGATGGCAGTCGTGAGCGTTACGATCGATTCGATTGCTGCCGGAGGCGACGGGGTTGGGAGGACCAATGGCTTGGTCGTGTTCGTTCCGCGCACAGCGCCGGCCGACGTCGTCACCGCGCAGATATCAGGCAAAGCGCATTTCGCGCGCGGCAATCTGACGAGCATCGTCACAGCGTCTCCGTTTCGCATCGAGCCGCCCTGTCCGCACTATACGCGCGACAAATGCGGAGGCTGTCAGTTGCAGCATATGACCTATGATGCACAGCTCGCCGCGAAGAAGCTCGTAATTCGGGATGCAATTCAGCGTATCGGCAAGCGCCAGATCGATACGCCGGTGATCGAGCGAAGCCCGCAGGAATGGCGGTACCGAACGAAGCTCACTCTGGCGATGCGACGTCGCGGTCCGCGCTGGATCGCGGGCCTCCATCCGTACGACAACCCGGCGCAGGTGTTCGCGTTGGCCGATTGTCCGATCACGGACCGCCAAGTCGTGGCGGCGTGGCGCGAGGTGATGGAGGCGGACGCATACTTTCCCGACGCAAAAGCGCTGCGTGGAAGTGTGCGCATTACCGGCGACGGACCGACGTTCGTGATGATCGGTGGTCGAAGCTGGGGCGCCCGCGATCAGTTCGCTGCGGCAGTGCCGTCGTTGTCGGCGGTCTGGTGGGAACCCGATGACAAGCCCCGCCGACTTCTCTTCGACAATCGTCGCGAGCGCACGCCCAGCGCGTCATTTGCGCAGATCAACGCGGGCATGGCGGAGATTCTGCGGAACCACATTTTCGAGCGCGCACGCAGCTACGAACCCCGGTCGGTCGTCGACGCCTACGCTGGAGCAGGACATACTTCCGCAGCACTGAGCGAACTAGGAATTAGAGTCACGGCGATCGAGCTTGACGCCGACGCGGCTCGATGGTCAGCGTCGCGGCTCCGGGAGCCGTCACGCTCGATTCAGGCGAGAGTGGAAGACGCGCTTCCAGGCGTGCTTCCCGCCGACGTAGTGATTCTCAATCCCCCGCGGGCAGGTGTGGATCAACGCGTGGCGACAACGCTCGAAGCCGAAGCCGAGCACGTGCGCGCGGTGATTTACGTCAGCTGCAATCCAGCAACGCTCGCGCGGGACCTGGCTCGCCTTCCGACCTACGCGATCGAGCACGTTCACGCATTCGACATGTTTCCCCAGACGGCCCATGTCGAAACAGTCTGCGAGCTACGACCAGTTCCGGCGCGAAATCAGCCATGAACTACGTCGTACAAATAGGCGCCGGGCGGAAGACGGTCGCGGTGGCATCCGACGGTGTATCATATGAGAACGAGGCCCCGGTACACGCCGAGCTCTCGGAGGTCGAGGGGAGTCCGGTGCGAATGGTGAGGATCGGCACGCAGGTGTACCGCGTAGTCGCGCAAAATCAGCCGGGTCGTGGCCGCTACACGCTGTGGGTGGACGGCTATCGCTTCGAGGTCGAAGCGCTCGATGAACGCACGCGGGCGATTCGCGATCAGTCCGCCGCGACGGCTGCCCCCGCCGGACCCGCTCCTGTTCGCGCGCCCATGCCGGGCCTCATAGTCCGAGTGAACGTCAAACCTGGCGACACGGTCCAGGCCGGACAGGGCGTCGTCGTGATGGAGGCGATGAAGATGGAAAACGAGCTGCGCTCGACGTCGGCTGGCGTGGTTCGGAGCGTCGAAGTCGCCCCCGGCACTGCAGTAGAAAAAGGGGCCATTCTCGTATCACTCGACGAGCTCCGCTCCGGTTGACATGATGTTTGGGAGCAAGTAGCTTAAAAGGCTGTCGCAAAACCACTTAGTCGCAATCAACCGCTCGGAACCCAACTCGAACCAAAGGGGGCCGGCTCTTACATACGTTCCGCTTTATATGAAGACCTACTCCGCAACTCCGCGGGATATCCAGCACCAATGGTACGTCGTCGATGCCGACGGCGTCGTGCTCGGCCGCCTCGCCACCGAGGTCGCCAAGATCATCCGCGGCAAGCACAAGCCGATGTACACGCCGCACATGGATACGGGTGACAACGTCATCGTCATCAACGCGTCCAAGGTCCGTGTGACTGGGCGAAAGGCGGAGCAAAAGCGGTACTTCAGGCACACTGGCTACATGGGTCACGAGCGCTTCATGCCTTTCGCGAGTATGCTCGAGAAGCATCCCGAGCGCGTGATCGAGAAGGCGGTGTATGGAATGCTGCCGAAGACCGCGCTCGGACGTCAGAAGCTGCGCGGCAAGCTTCGCGTCTTCGCTGATGCGAACCACACGCACGCCGCTCAACAGCCGAAGGTGCTGGACCTCAACAAGAAGAGCGAGAAGTAATGCCTGATACGACGACGCATACGATTGGCCGCCGCAAGGAAGCTGTCTGCCGGCTGTACATCAAACCCGGCTCCGGCAAGTGGTCGGTGAACGGTCGCACGCTCGGAGATTATTTTCCGCGCCCCGCGCACGTTTCCGCGATTCAACAGCCGTTCACGATCACCGATACGCTCGGTCGCTACGACGTAAAGGCGAAAGTCGAGGGCGGTGGACTTACCGGACAGGCGGGTGCCTTGCGTCTTGCTGTTGCGCGTGCGCTCGTCAAGCTCGATGAAACCCACCGCAGGAAGCTCCGCGATCTCGCGCTGCTGACTCGCGATGCAAGAGCAGTCGAGCGCAAGAAGCCCGGCCGCCCGAAGGCAAGAAAGAAATTCCAGTTCTCGAAGCGCTAAACCCCGAAGGAATCACTATTTAATGGCTCAGCCAAACCTGGAGCAGCTACTCGAAGCCGGTGTCCACTTCGGACACCAGACCCGCCGCTGGAACCCGAAGATGCGTCGTTTCATCTTCGCCGAGCGGAACGGGATTCACATCATCGATCTGCAGAAGACGCTGCGCCAGCTCGAGCTGGCTCAGAAGCTCGCCCGCGACGTGATTCTGCGCGGCGACAACGTCCTCTTCGTCTGCACCAAGCGGCAGCTCGTCAACATCGTGAAGAGCGAAGCCGAGCGTTGCGGCGCGATGTACGTGACCGAGAGGTGGCTGGGTGGGTTGCTCACCAACTTCCAGACGGTGAAGAAGCAGGTGCGCCGACTGAAGGAGCTCGAAGCTGGTTCAGAGGCTGGCGGTGATTTCGAGAACTACACCAAGAAAGAACAGCTGATGATGTCACGTCAGCGTGACAAGCTTTCCAAGAACCTTGCTGGTATCAAGAACCTTACGCGTCTTCCCGGTCTCATGTTCGTGATCGACTCCAAGAAGGAGCGGATCGCGGTCAACGAGGCCAACAAGTTGGGCATTCCGCTGATCGCGCTCGTCGACACGAATGCGGATCCGGATCTGATTACCGTGCCGATTGCCGGCAACGATGATGCAATTCGGTCCGTCGAGTTGATGACGAAGGCGATCGCTGATGCGATCGTCGAGGCGCGTCGCGAGGCGCCCGTGCGCGAGGAAGTCGAAGAGACGGAATCGTACACGTACAGCTCCGACCGCGGTGCCGAACCAGAGGGCGAAGGCGACAAAAAGAGAAAGAGGCGGCCGCGCAGACGACGGGCGAAACCCGAGGCGATTGCCGCGCGGCTCAAGACAGGCGGCGACGAAGGTGGCGGAGCAGAGGAAGCCACCGAGACCGAGCAGGAAGGTTAACTTTCACGCCGCCGGAAAACTCCGGCGGCGTTTTAACGAGACAGGACTATGACGACAAAAGAGAAGTTCACAGCGAAAGATGTTCAGGCTCTGCGCCAGCGCACCGGCGCGGGGATGATGGAATCAAAGAAGGCGCTCGAGGAGAACGACGGCGACATGGAGAAGGCGATCGAGTACCTTCGCACGAAGGGAATCGCCAAGGCGGAGAAGCGTATGGGGAAGCAGACGAGCGAAGGAGTGATCAACAGCTACATCCACCACAACGCCAAGGTCGGCGTGCTGGTGGAGGTCAACTGCGAGACCGACTTCGTCGCGCGCACGGACGACTTCAAGCAGTTGGTCAAATACATCGCCGAGCATATCGCTGCGGCTGCGCCGGTTGCTGTTGACAAGGACCAGGTGCCCGCGGACAAGGTGGAGAAAGAGCGTCGCATCTTCGTCGAGCAGGTGAAGGAGAGCGGCAAGCCGGATCACTTGATCGAGAAAATCGTCGCGGGAAAAGTCGAAGCGTACTACAAGGACGTCGCACTGGTTCACCAGGCGTGGGTGCGCGAGCCGAAGAAAACGGTCGGCGATTTGATCAAGGAAGCGTCGGCGAAGGTCGGAGAGAATATTCAGGTCCGACGGTTCGTTCGGTTTCAAATGGGTGAGGAGTAGAGACCAGCTTTGGCTGATCTCAAGTACAAACGGGTAATGCTCAAACTGTCCGGCGAGGCTCTCGCCGGACAGAAGGGCACCGGGTTCGATTTCGACATCCTTCAACGCCTCGCCACTGAGATCAGCGACATTGCCAAGATGGGAGCGAGCGTTGGCCTCGTTATCGGCGGTGGCAATATCGTCCGCGGCGCGCAGCTCTCGAAGATGGGAATGGAGCGCGCCGGTGCCGACTACATGGGGATGCTCGGCACCGTCATCAATGCGCTCGCGCTCCAGGATGTCCTGGAGAAAGCAGACCTCGAGACTCGTGTGATGACGGCGATCGCGATGGAGACGATTGCCGAGCCTTTCATCAGACGCCGGGCGATGCGCCATTTCGAGAAGGGCCGCGTAGTCATCTTTGCCGCCGGCACCGGCAACCCCTATTTCTCAACCGATACGGCTGCGGCTCTTCGGGCAATTCAAGTGCACGCCGAGGTAATCATCAAGGCGACCAGTGTCGACGGTGTCTATACGGCGGATCCTAAGCTCGATCCTGAAGCGAAACGCTACCACGAGATCAGTTACCGCGATGTCATGGTCAACGAGCTTGGCGTGATGGATCAGACGGCCATCACCCTCTGCAAAGAGAACAAGCTCCCGATCATCGTTCTCAACATTCACCGTCACGGAGAGGTTGCGAAGGCGCTGCTGGGCGAGCGCGTCGGAACAATCGTACAATGACGACAATTCCTCAGATCGTGAAGGACTGCCGGACCGCGATGGAGAAATCGTTCGAGGCGTCGAAGCGCGAGCTTGCTTCGATTCGGACGGGGAAGGCGTCGGTGAGCTTGCTCGACACAGTTCGCGTCGATGCCTACGGGCAGGTAATGCCGCTCAACCAGGTCGGCAGCATTTCGGCGCCTGAGCCGCGCCTTCTTACGGTCACGCCGTGGGACAAGGGCCTCGTAAGCGCAATCGAAAAAGCGCTTCGCGAATCGGATCTCGGACTCAATCCACAGACGCAATCGGGGGTTATTCGCGTCCCTCTTCCCGCCCTCAACGAGCAGCGGCGCAAAGAGCTGGTGAAGGTGGTCCACAAGTTGGCGGAAGAAGCACGCATCGCGATCCGTCACGCCAGAACCGCGGCGCGCGATCAGCTCAAGAAGCTCGAAAAAACGTCCGAGGACGAGCAGAAGAGGGCCGAAAAAGAGCTCCAGAAACTCCACGACGACTACATCGGCAAGATCGATGAGTCGTTGAAGGCGAAAGAAGCAGAAATCATGGAAGTGTAGTCCGTGTCCGAGCTGACACGGCGTATCATCTTCGCGGTGATCGCCGCGCCCGCGAGCATCGCGATCGTTTACTTCGGCGATTGGGCGCTAGCGATACTTCTGTCGGTGCTCTCGGCGCTGGCGGCGTGGGAGCTGTATCGAATGGCGCGCGATTCGGGTGCGATTCCATTGGAGCCTGCCGGTATCGTGCTCGCGGCTCTATTACCAATCGCGGTTCATGCCCAGCGTCTCGGCGTGTACACGCTGTCTCTGACCGCGATCGTAGCGATGAGCCTGGTGTTATTCGCCAGCACGATTTGGTTACGCGGCCCGGCGGGGAAGCCGCTCGCGTCGGTGGCCATCACGGTGTTCGGAGTGATGTACGCGGGACTGTTCTCCTACATCTATGCGCTTCGATACCACAACTATGCGGTTGGCGCAGCGGCGGGGACCGCGCTCGTGCTTCTGCCAGTTCTCCTCACGTGGACAACCGACATCGGGGCTTACGCGTTCGGACGGACATTCGGCCACAAGAAGCTGATTCCTTCGATCAGCCCCGGCAAAACGGTGGAAGGCGCGATCGGCGGACTCGCTCTGACTATCGTTATTTGTCTGCTTTACGTGCGATTCATCCTCATGCCATACGCCCAGCTGGGACTCACGATCCAGGGAGCTATTCTCTTCGCAATCGTCGTGAGCGTCGCCGCACAAACGGGTGACCTCGCCGAGTCGCTATTGAAGCGAGAAGCAGGCGTCAAGGACAGCTCGCGGATCATTCCGGGGCACGGCGGGATTCTCGATCGCTTCGACAGTTTCCTTTTCGTGATGCCGATTGCCTTTCTTCTTCTGGGTCGCTTACTGCTGCCCGTACCACAATGACCGGCATCGCCGCGACCAAAGGGGTGGCGGTGTTGGGATCAACCGGTTCGATTGGCACAACCGCGCTGCGGGTTATCGAGCGACACAAAGTTCGATTTCGCGTATCTGCGTTGACGGCAAATAGCAACGCGGCACTCCTGCGCGAGCAGGCGCGGAAATTCTCTCCGGCCTTCGTGGGGATGGTGGAGCCGAACGTGGATAGCGACGGCTCCTGGAGGAGCGGCACCGAAGCGCTCATTGCCGCGGCGACGAGAGATGATGTCGATATCGTTCTGAACGCTATCGTCGGCGCGGCTGGTCTCGACGCGACGCTCGCGGCGCTCGACTCAGGCAAGCGTGTCGCGCTCGCCAACAAAGAGACGTTGGTCATCGCCGGCGACCTCGTTGGACGGGCGTGCAAAGCTGGCACCGGCGAAGTGATTCCCGTAGACAGCGAGCACAGCGCAATTCTGCAGTGCATCGCGGGTCATCCAACCGCCGAAGTTCGCCGCATTGTCCTCACCGCGTCGGGGGGACCGTTCCGCGACTGGAGCGAGGAGCGGCTCGCGGCGGCGACGGTCGAAGACGCGCTGCGGCATCCGACGTGGCGGATGGGTCGAAAGATCACCATCGACAGCGCCACGCTGGCGAATAAGGCGCTCGAAGTGATCGAGGCGCACTACCTGTTCGGCCTTCCATACGACCGTATTGAAGTCGTAGTGCACCCGCAGAGCGTCGTTCACTCATTCGTCGAGTTCATCGACGGAAGCGTCGTCGCGCAGATGAGCGTCCCGACTATGGAGCTTCCCGTTTTGTACGCTCTGACGCATCCTGAACGGGTTGCCGACGATGGGGTACCACCGTTCGACCCAGTCAAGCTCTCTCCGATGACCTATGAGCCAGTCGATCATGTGCGCTTCCCCGCATTGCGCCTTGGCATCTCCGCTGGAAAGGCCGGTGGCGCGGGACCAGCGGTGTTCAACGCGGCGAACGAGTGCGCCGTCGCGGCATTCCTCGATGGCAAGATTCGCTTTGCTGACATCGCGCGGGGAATTTCTTCGGCGCTCGACAAGCTGAGTGGGATGCCCGCGGACACGCGTGAAGAATTGCTAACCGCCGATTCAGCAGCGCGTCGGCACGTTCAGGAGATGTTCAGGTGCTGAGCTGGCTCGCCCCTCTAATTGTTTTCGGACTCGTTGTGTTCGTGCACGAGCTCGGGCATTTCATTGCCGCGAAGCTCACCGGAGTGTACGCGCCGCGCTTTTCAATCGGATTCGGTCCGTCCCTGCTGAAGAAACGAATTGGCGAGACGGAGTACGTGCTCGCCGCCCTCCCGTTGGGGGGTTACGTCCGCATGGCTTCGCGCGAGGACGAGGCGACCGCATTCCTCGAGGGAGGCAGCGAGAATTCAGCGACGCGGGTAACGGATCCCAAGGATGCGCTCGATCCGAACGCGATGATTCCGTTTGGACCGAAACCGATACCTGAGTCGCGGTGGTTCGAGTCCAAGCCGCTGATTGCACGACTGTTCATCATGCTCGCCGGCGTCACGATGAACGCCCTCCTGGCGTATGCCATCTATGTTGGTTTGCTGCTGCATTCGGGGATTCCCACACCGCTTCCGATTGTTGCAGTGGTCAATCCCGGCAAGCCCGCGGCAATGGCGGGGATTCAGGCGGGGGACAGCATCGCCACGCTCAACGGGCACCCGCTCGAACGGTGGGAAACTCTACTGGATACCATCACTGCGTCGGCGGGCCGTCCTCTCGACCTCGGGCTCGTGCGTCGTGGTGAATCAGTGCACGTCACTGTAACACCCGCAACTGAATCCGTACCGGATCCCAACACAGGCGTGAAGCGTCCGGTCGGCAGAATCGGCATGATGGCAAAGGAAGGATTCACGCCGATCTCAGTGGGAACGGCCTTCGGTCAGGCGTGGCGGCTCACCATTGACAACGGTAGCCGGATCTTCGCGGCGCTCGGCGCGCTGGCGCACGGGGTGGGAGTGTCCGATCTCGGCGGTCCAATTGCAATCGCACAGGTTTCCGTTCAGGCTGCGCGCGGGGGGTTCGAGACCCTGCTGCTCCTTGT
>JBJMOA010000146.1:0-14431 GCA_045803975.1 Gemmatimonadaceae bacterium | reverse complement strand
CACGACGTCGTGACGGCACTACTCGCATTCGTAGCACAAGCCACAATGTGGCGCTCCGATCGGTCCCGGCGTAGTGAACCCGCAACTCACCAGGGTTCTGCGCACACCTCGCACCCGTTCAGTTGCAGTTTGAAGACAGCTAGTAGTGTCAGGCTGCGGTAGTAGTTTCGCAGTACTTGTCGAACGCGCGCGTAAGGTCCCTCGCGATGTCGTCGGCAGAACGGCCTTCGATCTGATGACGCTCGAGCATGTAGGCGACCTGGCCGTCTTTCATTAAAGCGATCTGTGGTGAGCTGGGCGCGTAACCCGTGAAGTAGCTCCTCGCTCTCTGTACTGCCTCGACATCCTGTCCGGCAAACACTGTTGTCAGGTTGTCCGGTCTCGCGTCATGCTGGATCGCCTTGGCAACCGCGGGGCGAGCGTTGCGTGCCGCACATCCACAGACGGAATTCACGACAACCAGCGTAGTTCCCTGCGCGTTCTTCAGTTTCGCGTCGACTTCCGCCGGCGTCCGCATCTCCTCGACGCCCAGCTGGGTGAGCTCCTGCCGCATCGGGGTTACAAAACGTTCATCGTACATCTAGGCCTCTCTATGCTCTGTAGTTTGGTGCTCGTCTAATTATAACGGGCGGTCAATGCGGAGTTGATACCAATACGTCGCCGAGAAACTATCGTGCGTACGAAACCCAGCGAGCCATCTCCTTCATGGTGGGCCTCTTCCCGTACATGAGCAGTCCCACGCGGTAGATGCGCGACGCGATCCATAGCGCCGCGAGGCAGCCAATCGCCAGAAATACGATGCTCGCTGCCAATTCCAACGGGGGGACGCCCGTCACCGCCATGCGAATCGGCATTATGATCGGCGACGATATCGGCACCAGCGATAATACCGTCGCCGTCGTCCCAGTCGGATTGAGCAGCACCGGTTGAATGAACACGCCGGTGCTCACGATCAGAATCATGAGCGGGCTCGCTGCCTGCCTCGCCTCGGATTCACTGTTCACCGATGAACCCACGGCTGCGTAAAGCGACGAGTAGAAAATGAAGCCGAGCAGGAAGAACAGCAGGAAGATGATTCCCGCGGCAAGAGAAATGTCCGGCAGCGAGAAGTTGACTGCCGGCACTCCCAGCTTCGCCATGATCGGCGCCCGCAACTTGAGGAGCACGTAAGTCGTCACGATCCACAGTATCTGTTGCGTGAGACCTACCGCGCCGACACCAAGGACTTTTCCCGCCAGCAACGTGTCCGTCGGCACGCTCGACATCACCACCTCGGCAACGCGGGTGGTCTTCTCTTCGAGTACACCGCTCATAATGGTCTGCCCGTAGATCACGATTGACAGATACAGGAGAAATCCGATCGCGAAGCCAAACAGCACGCTCGCCATCCCCGAACCCGCGCGACCACGTTCGGTTATTCGCTCGGTGCTGAACTCGAGGGGAATGAACGTGATTTGCTTCATGCGGGAGTTGTCGAGCCCCTCCCTCTCGAGCCGCGAAGCCAGGATGGTCTCTCGGATGGCGGTCTTGATCTTCGCCATGTCGGCGATGGAAGTGGCATTGCGGCCCGCGTAGCGTGCTGTCTCGCCGGCAATCGTCTGCTGGTCGACGACCACGTACCCGGTCTTATCCTTCTTCATCACCTGACGTGTCGCCGTGCTTTCCGCCTGGGTGAGGTCTCCCGGCGCAACGACAACGACACTCGGCATTCTGCTCGAATCAGTGCTGTCACCGGCGATACTCACCGCCAGCCTATGTCCGAAGCCGGTGCTGGTCGCGTCGAGGATCACCGTGTTGTAGATGTCGCTCGTCGCCTTGCTGCGCGATGCCATCCATGCCGGCACGATGATGATTGCGCTGAAAAAAATCGGCCCGAAGAACGTCGCGATCAGAAACCACTTCGACCGCACCCGCTCCAGATACTCTCGCTTGATGATCGCCCACAGCTTAGCCATGCCCGCTCATCCCCTCCTCCACGTGTCCCCACGCCGCACGCTCAGCGGCGGGAGCGGTTGCGCTCACCTTCTGCAGGAATATCTGATGGAGTGACGGCTGGATCATCTCGAATCTCTGCACCGACGCGCCGGCCTCGACGATCCGGCGGAGCAACACCTGAGGATCCGCACCGGGCGCGAGCTCGATCTCGAAGAACAGGTTTGAGTCGTCGGCGCGCCTGACGAGCGAATTATCCCGCAGTATCGCCGCCACAGCAGAGGACCCGTCCCCCTCGAGCGCGAGCGCAACGTTGCGCTGTCCGTGTTCTTCCTTGACCTCCGTCACGCCGCCATCCAGCACCTTCTCACCGCGCGCGATAATGCACACTGAATCGCATAAGCGCTCAGCGTTGTCCATGAGGTGCGTACTGAATATCACCGTCTTGCCGCGGTGCTTGAGCTCGACGACGGTATCTTTGAGTGCCTGCGCGTTGATCGGATCGAGCCCACTGAACGGCTCGTCGAGGATCACGAGATCCGGATCGTGCAGCAGCGTCCCGATGAACTGCACCTTCTGCTGCATCCCACGTGATAGCTCGTCGATTTTCGCGAGGCCCCAGTCTTTCTCGGGCGTCTTGAGCGAGAGCCGCTCGAGCCACTCGTCGATGCGGCGGTCTGCTTCGCTGCCCCTCACTCCCTTGAGCTCGGCCAGGAATTTCAGCATCCGGCGCACCTGCATCTTCCGATAAAGCCCGCGCTCCTCGGGCAGATAGCCAAGCCGGCTAGTGATCTTCGAATCGCTTGAAGGATGCCCGAAGATGTGAATCTTCCCGGAATCCGGCGCGATGATGTTCAGGATCATCCGGATCGTGGTGGTCTTCCCGGCGCCGTTGGGGCCGAGGAGTCCGTACACGCTTCCGGCCGGGACACGCAACGTCAGATCACGCACTGCCGTGTGAGCGGCGTAGCGCTTCGTGACGTTGACTATGTCGATTGCGTATTCGGTCATGTAGGTTCGCTCGAAGCGGAAAGCGGAAGCGAATCCAAAAAATATAAGACTGGACCGACATGCCTGTTTCGGAGACAGCGATAATCGCGATGCTGTTTTTCATTGGCGCTGCCCTCTACGCTTCGGTCGGACATGGCGGCGCGTCGAGCTACCTCGCGGTGATGGGACTCTTCAGTTTTGCGCCGAGCGTGATGAAGCCGACCGCGCTCGCACTGAACATTCTGGTGGCAGGGGTAGCGACGGTGAAATTCTACCGCGCGGATCTCTTCCGATGGGCGCTCTTCTGGCCTTTCGCAATTGCATCGATTCCCGCTGCATTCCTCGGGGGGGCAACGGCGTTACCAACGCGTTGGTACAAAATCCTGGTGGGCATCGTGTTGCTCTACGCGGCGGTCTGGATGTTCAGGTCATCGCTCAGACCAGTGAGTGCCGGGCCGGGGACGCCTCCACTGTGGGCGGCAATGATCTCGGGTGCTGCAATCGGATTTTTGTCCGGGCTCACCGGAGTAGGTGGCGGGATATTCCTGAGTCCGCTGCTCCTCTACATGGGGTGGGCCGAGACGCGCGCAACGTCTGGTATAGCTGCGCCGTTCATTCTGCTCAATTCAATTGCCGGGCTGCTGGGACACGTTTCGAGCGTATCGCAGGTCCCCGCCCAAATCCCGTGGTGGAGCGCTACCGCCATTCTCGGTGGCTGGATCGGCGCGAGCTACGGAAGCAAGCGCGCGCCAACTCCGGTGTTGCGGCAGCTGCTGTCACTGGTTCTGGTTGTGGCGGGAGTGAAGCTGGTTTTCGCGACGTGATATCTCACGCCTCCCCCTCGCTGCCTAGCGAGTGGCGATGGCGCTGTACCAGTCGCGATCGATTGCGAGCAGATCCAGCGGATTCACGGTCACAGCGCCATAACGCGCGGCCCAATGTAGATGCGGACCCGTCACCCGTCCCGTCCTTCCCACTAACCCGATTTCCTGCCCGCGTTTGACCGTATCACCGACCGCCACCAGTGGCTTGCTGAGATGGAAATATGCGGTGACGACTCCGCCGCCATGATCGATGTAAATCACGTTGCCGGCGAGGAAGAAGTTGTCGACGAGCGCGACGACTCCGCGATTGGCCGCGCGTACGGGCTCGCCAACGGCACCCCTGAAATCGACACCGAGGTGACGCGTGGTTAGCTGGCCGTTGAACACACGCCCGGACCCGAATTCACTGGTAATAACGGATGCACGCGGTTTGAGAAATGACGCCGTCCACATCGGCTGTCGATCGTGTGCCTTACGTCCAACTTCCCTCGCCCGTGCGTTCTCACGGTTTATTCGCGCGACAGTTGCCGCGTCGAGCGGCCGCGTAAAGTTGCTATCAACGGCCAGCGGCTGCGCTACGGGCGGCGGCAACTTCGGCAGAGTAAAGCGGACGCGCGCCGTCTCCGATTTCCCGGAAGCATGCTTCACCGTCGCGCTAGCGAGAACATTGACTGCCTCGACGGAAATACCTCCGATCGCATGCCACGCACCCCCGCTGGACTTGACGAAGTGGAGCGGCTCATCTGCCAGTGCACCAGTGACCGACACGATGGAGTCATCCGAGGCGGGGGCGCGGAGGCTGAGCCGCACGATCGCGCCCGGCTCGGGTCGCGCCGGCACAGCGGATAGCCGGAGTCCCTGGGCGTCGAGCGATGCGGGAAGTACACCTAAAAGCGCAGTCAATGCGGCTATTCTGATATTCACGTTGCTCGTGTTTCGGTTGGAAGTCACGCAAGCTAACGTATGATACCGCCGCATCGGCGCGAAGTTCGACGCACGGACGGTTCTGACTCGCGCGTCGTTGATCTGAACGTGAAATTTTTCGGAGGGTGCATGTTTCGTAACGTCGGATGGATTGTCATCTGCCTCGCGAGCTCGCAGACATCATTTGCGCAATCGGCCCGTACCTCCGCCCCAATCACCGACGTCAGTTACGAGATCACGGCCGATTCCTCAACAGTCGGGCGACGACAGCTGGACGTCGTCATGTCCTTTCGCGTATCCGGGACCGCGCCAGTCATTCTTGCGCTTCCCGCGTGGTCACCGGGGCACTACACGCTACTCTGGTTCGCGCGCCGCGTCTCACAGTTCTCCGTGCAGTCGGAAGGCACCCCACTGGACTGGCGTAAGCTCGATTTCCAGACGTGGGAGATCACGCCTCGCTCAGCCGGCACCGTAAGGATTTCGTTCAAATATCTCGCTGACGCGGTCGACCGCGCCGTCGCGTGGACTGCTCCCAACTTTGCCTTCTTCAATGGCACCAACGTGTTTCTGTATCCCGTTGGGCGCGGATTCAACTGGCCGGCGCGCGTTACCATTCGCACGGAGCCGTCGTGGCGGATCGCAACCGGAATGGATCCGGGATCCGATGCAAATAAGTTCGTCGCGGGGAACTATCACGATTTGACGGACATGCCGTTCTATGTCGGCAGATTCGCGATCGACAGCACGCAGATCGCCGGCAAATGGATTCGCCTCGCGTTCTATCCTGCGGCCAGTCTCACTACCGCGAGGCGGGATCGCACGTTTGAATGGCTCCGCAAGATCGTTCCGCCGCAGGTTGCCGTTTTCGGCGAAGCGCCGTTTCGGAACTACACCGTTTTTCAGCGTTCTGACACGGTCGTCAACGGGGGTGGCCTCGAACACCAAAGCTCGCAGGTAGACGAAGTCCTGACGTCCCAGCTCGACGCGCCATACCTGTCCGGCTTGTACTCGCATGAATTCTTTCACGCCTGGAACGTCAAGCGACTTCGACCGGCAGACCTCGTTCCGTATCGCTACGACGACGCGCAACCGACGACCTGGCTCTGGGTGAGCGAAGGCGTCACCGACTACTACGGCGCGCTCGCCCTCGTACGAGGCGGAGTCAATGACAGCACCGGCTTCTTCAATTCCGTCGCGAACGATATCGCTTCAGTGGCAGGCGCGCCCCCAACCGCAGTCAGTGATGCATCGCTCAGCGCCTGGGTCGATCCGACCGACGGCAGCAGCGGCCTTTATTACCCCAAGGGTTCAGCGATAGGATTTCTGCTCGACATCATGATTCGCGACGCGAGCAACAATCGCGCTTCGCTCGACAACGTCATGCGAGCATTGTACGAACAGACCTACAAACGCGGTCGCGGCTTCACCGCAGCGGATTGGTGGCGCGAGGTCAGCCGCGCCGCCGGTGGACGCTCGTTCACCGATTTCGCTCGCCGATATGTCGACCGTCGGGAGCCGTTGCCAGTGAATGAGGTGATGCGTTTGGCTGGTCTGCGCACGCAAAGCGATACCGTGCGTGAGCTCCGCCTGGGCCTCTCGACATCTACCGACAGCAGCGGTGTGACTATCACACAGATCAGCCCGACCGGCGCTGCCGCGGCAGCAGGCGTGCGAACGAGTGACAGGCTGGTTTCGATCGGCGACGTGATGTTCTCGAATGATGACTCCTTCGCCGCGCTCCGAGCTCGCTACGCTGGAACCACTCTTACAACGCTCCCTCTCGTCATCCGTCGGGGCGCGGAAACCACCAGCCTGCAGCTGCCGGTGCGGCTGTTTCCACGCACTCGGACGACCGTGACACCCATCCCCGGCGCCTCGGAGAAGGCGATACGAATTCGGCAGGGCATTCTGAAGGGATCAACCTCCTGAGAAAGGGCCAGTTCCGTAAAGTCGGCATGTCGATTTGAGGATTCTGCAATCGACTAATTGCCGAAGACCCTTTCAAACCAGTTAGGAGGAAATCATGAAGTACCTATGCCTGATTTACGAAGACGAGTCGCGCTTCCCACAGGTGCCGAAGGACGAGTTGGACAAGATTATGGGCGACTACCGCGCCTTTTCTGAAGACATCAAGCGGACCGGCCACTATCTCGCGGGGCACCAGCTCCAACCGACCGACGCCGCGACGACCGTGCGGGTACGCAATGGCAAAGTTTCGACTACCGACGGCCCATTTGCCGAAACGAAGGAACAGCTTGGCGGTTTCTACATGATCGACGCGAAGGATCTGAACGATGCGATTCAGATCGCATCCAGAATTCCATCGGCAAAGTTCGGCTCGATCGAGGTCCGCCCAATCGTGGAACCAGGTCAGATCAAGAAGTAGCGGCACGCGCAATCTGAAAATGCAGAATGAGCTGCCCGCGCATTTGCGCGACCAGGTCGATGCGATATACCGCTCCGATTCGCGTCGTGTGCTCGCAACCCTCATCCGTCTCCTCGGCGATTTCGATCTGGCCGAGGAGGCGATGCACGATGCGTTTGCAACAGCAGTAGAGAAATGGAGCGACACGGGAATTCCGGCGAACCCGCGAACGTGGTTGATCTCTACCGGGCGCTTCAAGGCGATCGACCGCCTTCGGCGCGGCGCGCGATTCGAGGACGTTGATCCATCGATGATCGACTTCATCGAGAGCACGCAACCTCCAGAGCGCGACGATGACGAAGTGGAAGACGACCGACTTCGTCTCATCTTCACGTGTTGTCACCCAGCCCTCGGCCCTGACGCGCAAATCGCGCTGACTCTCCGCGAGGTCTGCGGCCTGACGACCGAAGAAGTCGCCCACGCTTTTCTCACGCCGGCGCCGACCGTAGCGCAGCGAATCGTTCGCGCAAAGTCGAAAATCCGGGACGCCCGAATTCCCTACGAAATTCCGTTGCGACCAGATCTTCCCGAGCGACTCGACAGCATTCTGCACGTGATTTATCTGGTCTTCAACGAAGGATATCTGGCATCGAGCGGCGACTCTCTCACGAGAGCCGATCTTTCTGGCGAAGCGATCAGACTCGGCCGACTGCTGGTAGAGCTGCTTCCTGAGCCGGAGGCGATGGGACTGCTGGCGCTGATGGTGTTGCACGAAGCGCGGCGTGCTTCGAGGACGACAGCAGCGGGAGAGATGGTGCTTCTCGAAGATCAGGATCGTTCTCTCTGGAATCGCGAGCAGATCGACGAAGGTGTCGAGCTCGTCGAAGCTGCACTGCGCTCGCATCGGTTCGGGCCATACACCCTTCAGGCGGCGATCGCGGCGGTACACGCTGAGGCGCGTGACTCGCAGTCCACGGATTGGCGGCAAATCGTCGGCCTGTACGATCTTCTGTTGAGGACGGAGCCATCTCCCATCATCGAGCTCAATCGGGCTGCGGCTGTCGCTATGAGTGACGGTCCGGAAGCGGGGCTCGCGCTCATCGACGCTATCCTGGTTCGCGGCGACCTCGCTGAATATCACCTGGCCCACGCAGCCCGCGGCGATCTCAACCGTCGGCTCGGACGGGTCGACCAGGCGATCGCGAGTTATGAGACGGCGCTCAGGCTCGCAACACAGGTGACGGAACGGCGATTTCTGCTGCGGCGATTGGAGGAGCTGCGGCTTACTTCACCTCGATAACGCGCGACGTTGACGCCACCGGCGAGTTTCCAACCTCGAGCTTCACGGAATATTTGCCGGGTGGCACGAGCGACAGATCGAGCAGAACCGATCGCGCCGACAAAACTCCCGCCGCGCCATTCTCGGTCCAGCGGATGTTGAGGGGCGTCGCTTTCGGTGCGATACGCAGCGCGCGGAAGGTGCGCTTCAGAAAACCTTCACCCATCGGCGTGATTGTGAGCGAGGTTGGGAGCGTGCTGTCCGCCGGCGTCATGCCGTACAGCTCCCAGAACAATCCAACTTTCACGTTGCGGCGGAATTTTGTCCCAGCATGCGCGCGGGGAATGGCTTCGTTCAAATCGACCGGCAACGAAGGACCACCATCGACGAACAACAAATCAGACACACTGATTCTCGCCGAGTCGAGCGGGATCTCCGCGAATCCCGACCTCCAACGCGCGGCGCCGGCACTGTCAGCCGCGAGCAGCTCCACGCCAATCAATTGTTCTTTCCACGGCGTCGACAGCGTCAACACGTTCTTCGCTGGGGATTCCGCGACGTAATTCATCGACGGAGTCGTCGCATCGTCGCCCATCGCGACGACCGCGGCCGCGAACTTTCGGCGGCCGAGAAGCGTGTCCGCGGTTACATCATACGCCGCTATGACGTACGTCGAGTCGCCACGCCGGAAGCGCGCGACTTGCGCGTCGAGCTTCACGAAAGCCTTAGCGTAGGTGGGCGAATATTGCTCGCGCGGCGGAAACTGATTGATGTCGAATAGCGAGTCGGTGATCAGACCAAGGCTGTCCGGCGGGCGCTGCGTTAGGAAGAAATGGTAGCCCGGCTCCCGCTCGTGGCCGGTAATCGATGGGCGAGCATCCGGGTACATGCTGCGCGACGGCTCCTGCGTCCACTTTTCCGCCCAACCGAAGCGCAGAATCAGCTCCGCGAGATCTCCGCCCCAGCTCGAGCCGTACGTGTTGACCGAATTCTGCTGCAGCATCGTGTGCAGCACGCGCGAAAAATGCTCGGTCCGACGCTCGTTCCCGGGCGTAATGTAAAGTGGGTCCGCGACCCACCAGATTTTCGAATCCGCTGCCTCGCGTTGGGAGCACGGCATTTTTCTGTAGGTGCCCCGAACGTCGTCGTCCAGCAGCGGTGAGAGATTCATCCAGTGGCAGCGCATCGGCGTGGGCATTCCGTCGAGCGCGAGAGAAAACGCACTGTCGGCTTCCCCAAATCTGCCGTCGACGTGTAGCGACAATCCTAAGAGCGCGTCACACCACCACCTTGTCGCTCGGCAGCTGCGGGCGACGGCGACTGCCGATTTATCGTGGCTTTCAAGCAGGTAGCGAATGCGCTGACCGATGATCCAGTCGTCGCCGGGCAGAACGCTCGAGGCCCTCTCGAGATCGCGCAACAGCTCCGCGCGAATGCGGACAATGTCTTTCCCTTCATCCGGAACGACGTAGTCGCGCAAATTTGGGTGCCACTCGCAGAACCGCCCGACGATGAGGCAGTGGTCGGCCTGACCGACGTAGAACTTCGGCAGCATCTGCCGCCGCCTTTGCTCGAACCGCGCTTGAAGATTGCGCGCGCGTTGTGTGATCTCAGCCGAGTCGATTCCGGGCTGCGCTACACGTGAGGTATTCTGGAGGAGCTGAGGTTGCGCGAAAGCCGCAGGCACGCACAATCCCGACCCCGCGACTGTCGCGAAGAACAGCGCGCGGACAAAAATCAGCTGGCCGACCGCCTTGCTTCCCACCACAAATAGTTATCTCCGGGACATCGCGACCGCCACTCCGGGCGATGTCCCGCGGCCGTTAACCCGGCGGAGACTCCACCGCCGGAGCAGCCCAGCGTGACTCGAGCTGCTTACGAGTGATCATCAGTCGCCACAAAAAGAGGAAATAGAGGATCAGCGCGATGGGGATCCTGAGCTGACCGTCGATGAACTCGAAGATCCAGCGCATTACATCGAAAAGCGTAGAGTAGATGGTCAGCCAGAACGCGGCCTCGAGAAACGAGCGCTTGCGCAGAATGATCCCAATGCAAACGATCGCGAGCGCGACGGCCACAATCTGCTCGATCCACCAGAGACGGGTCTGAGCGCTGAGAGCATCGCGCAGCGGCGTACGTCCCAGGGCATTGACCCAACCACCAATTGTCAGCACGGTGATCAGCGCAGCGATGACGCTTCTGAGATTGTCGCGTGGCAACTCCATCTGTCGCGGACGTCCGGGATCTGTCATGAGCGGATGGTTTGGTTGCAGGTCAATCCAATCAAGTTCCGTGCGCGAGGCGGACGCTTCGGCCTGTGGTCAAGTGTTCTTCCAGGGGGTCAAGCGCGGAATCCAGCGTGGCACAGCCATTTTGTACTCCTCGTAATCCGCCCCGAACCGTCGCTCCAATCCGGGCTCTTCCGAGATCAGGAAATACAGGTGATTGAATGCCAGGAACGTTGCCGCCCAAATCATGATGACGCGCGAGCCGAGAAAGACTGCTTCACCGGCGAGCATAGTCAGCACACCCGTGATCATCGGATTACGAACGTGCCGATACGGGCCCACCGCAACGAGCCGCTGCGTTGGATCCCACGGTGCGAGCGTACCCTTTCCGATGCGGCCAAATAAGGTGATACACCACGCGAAGAGTGCGAAGCCGATGAGAAAAATGAGTGCGCCCACAATGTGGGCAGTCGCCGCCGCCATTGTTCCACCAACCCATCGCGTGTCCGAGGCTGACCACGCCCTGAGGAGCCAGCGTGGCACCATGACCACCATCACGAATGGCAGCAGCAGAATCGAGAGCAGGTGGCGCAGAAAAGTCATCCGTCTTGCTCGCGCCGCCGTTCGCGTGCTTACGCTTTCGGTGGGGCCGGACGACGATCGCGGCCGAACGGATCGCCGAGCAGTGCCTCGGTGTGCAGCGCGCACACCCAGTTGCCTTCGCGACGCACCCACGTGGAAGAATCCGCGGCCTCGATCGTCACGGCGTTTCCCTCGACGGTCAGAATCTCCTTCACCTTATACGCGACGATTGCCGTGTCATCGCCAAGAACGCGGACCTGGACATCACTCAGGTCGAACTGGTGAAGGGTCCATCCGCCGGCCTGGAGCATCGCGGAAAATGCCTGTTGACTGATCCGCGCGACACCTTGGGCGCCGGTGACGATGCAGGGGTCGTCCGTCAGCCTCATGGCGGCCTGGACGTCCTTGTCCTTGATGGCCTGCCAGTATTGCTTCTCAAGATCAGCCAGCTGTGCTTCGATTGGTCCCTCAGGCATCAGCAATCCCGGTCATCGTTCCGGGATAGATTGGCTTAGAACGGGCTCGCCTTCAAGCGCTGCTCCAAAGATCACGCGGCGATTTAAAGGAGCAGGAGACCGCGCTTTACTCCCGTGGCGACGGCTTCGGCGCGCGTCGTGACGTCGAGCTTCGCGAAGAGCAGCTCGAGATGGGTCTTGACTGTATTCGTGGAGATGCCAAGTCGCGCCGCGATTTGCTTGTTCACCAGTCCATCGGCGAGCAGCGCCAGGATCTCGCGCTCGCGGTTGGACAACACCGTTCCCGCCAGCGAGTCGCCCTCGGATATCCGTCCGCCGCCTGTCGCAGTTGCTGACGGTCGCGCGATGAGCACGACGTCAGCGGACGGCGGAATCTCTGCGCTGGATGCCGCGACGCCCACTACCTCGAAGTCAGGGTTCGTCCTGAGCGCGGTGGCGAGCGACAGGCGCAATTTCTCCGATGATGCGACAATCGCGATGCGCGTCATCGTCGCGCGTTGGTGCTACGCCGCTCGTTGACTGAGTGCGCGCTCGACGAACCGCTGGACCAGCGATGCCGGTACGGCGACGCCAAGTCCGTTGACCACCATGCTGTTGACGCCGACCAATCTTCCTTCCGCGTCGACGAGCGGACCCCCGGAGTTACCCGGTGCCAATCGTACATCGGCGACAACCCAGCGCGGAGTCTTTGACCGGTCTCTCGTGACGGCGTGAAGAACTCCCATGGCCAGCGCGTCACGCACGCCGAGCGGATGACCGTGCGCGAATAGAAGCTCGCCAGGATGCAGCGACTCGGGGTCGCGGAGCTCGAGGAGTGGCCCGCTGATCGATGGAGCGGCGAGGAGCGCAAGGTCATGGTGAGGATGGTATGCGAGCGCGTGCGCTTCACGCCACCTTCCGCCACCGTCAACTTTGAGATCCGCGCCGCGCTGGACGCAATGCGCGTTGGTGACGACGAGCCCCGCGCCACCCCATATGATTCCGGTGCCGCTGCCAAGGTCACCGCTTCGGACTTCCACGACGGATTGCCGTAGCAGCTCCGCCAATTCGTTGATATTGGACGACACGCCGCGCGCCGAGCCAAGCATCGACAGATTCATTCGCCCCTCCCTCGATCCGCTGGCGTGACCGACGCGGACTTTACGACTCCACCCCGTAAGAACTTGAGCGTGATCGCTCCGCCGCCGGAAACGCTCGAAAGGGCGTCGAGCAAATCATCAGGCCGACCAAGTGGCTGTCCATTTGCCTCGAGCAGTACGTCGCCGAGCATCATTCCCGCCCTGTCGGCTGGCGAAGCATCGGCTATGGACACGATGAGAAGCCCAGCGTCTTTCCCAAGCTCGTGCTGGCTCACGAGTGATGCCGATAGTTCTACCGGTTGCACGGCGACGCCAATGAATGGCCGGCGCACGTGACCGGTCTCCAGAAGCTCGTCGACTACACGATCGACCGCTGCCGCCGGGAGAGCCATCGGAGTTCCCCGCGCCAGCGCGGAGTTGTTGAGCCCCAGCACGGCACCAGACGCATCCACCAGCGCTCCACCCGAAAATCCGTCATAGACTGCCAGATCCAATCTCAGCACTCGATCGATGCGCGCACCCTGCCATGTGCGCCATCCCTCGCCGACGGCGCTGACAATTCCGAAACTGGCGGTGACGCTTCGACCCGGCCGTCCGACAGCTAAAACGAGCGATCCAACCCGGAGCGAGCTCGAGTCGGCTCGCGGTGCGACGTACGATTTCGTATCGGTGCTCGCCGCATCGATGCGTAGCGCGATGATATCCGTCGCCGAGTCTCGCCCGGCGATCTTTGCAATCGCCGAATCTCCGTTGGGCAGCGTGATCGGGATGCCGTCATCGCGTCTGACGGTGTGGCTCGCGCTGACGATGATTCCGTCGCGCCACACGATTCCGCTCGACGGAATCCGTCGGCGCGCGTGGATCGCGACAACCGACTTGCCGGCTGTCTCGACGGCCGACGAGAGTTGCGACGACAGTTCGGAGAGTGTGCTGGCGTTGTTGGATTTCTGTGGTGACATGCGACCTGTTGAAAGTGCTTCTGCACGATCGCCACGTCGCGGCGGGTGTGGTATCGGATGAATGGGGGAGGAGAGGCGGGAGGCGGGAGGCGGGAGGCGCATACTCTGGCCCGTCGCCCAGACCGATGTATGATTCCGGCACCAGACGCGATACCTACGGAGATTCTCATGAGCATTGCCGAGACGCTGCTGCCGGAATTCGATCAGGAAATGGACAGTACGCGCCGCGTGTTGGAGCGCGTTCCGAGCGAGAAAGGCGAATGGAAGCCGCATCCCAAATCGTTCTCCCTGGGACACCTCACTCAGCTCGTCTCAGGAATGCCCGGCTGGATCACGAATGCCGTGACGCAAACCTCGCTCAACCTCGCCGAATACCCCGGCTACTCGTACGAGAAGACGGAGGATCTACTCAAGAAGTTCGAGAAGCACATCAAAGACGCGCGTCAGGCGATCGCGTCGGCGAAAGATTCCGATTTCGCGGTGCTATGGTCGCTGAGGCGGGGCGACCAGGTCTTCTTCACTGCTCCGCGCGGTGTGATCGTGCGACAGACGATCAACCACCTCGTCCACCATCGTGGTCAACTCACGGTGTACCTGCGACTGATCGATGTCCCGGTGCCATCGATCTACGGTCCGACGGCGGACGAGCCGATGCCGGGACTGTCGCCGGCGAAGGGGGGATGAGGGATGGGGGATGGGGGATGCGGGAGCAGAGATGTTCTAGTCCGAAGCTCCACGCCGCTCCGCCCAAAGCCCCGAGCCGGTAGTTCGTAGTGGCAGTTGCAGTTCCCCC
>JBJMOA010000145.1:0-26649 GCA_045803975.1 Gemmatimonadaceae bacterium | reverse complement strand
GCGAGATGCGGGACGTCTTGCGCGAGCTGAACGCGCGCGTGATTCACCGTGAAGGCAGTGTCGAGGAAATCTTCGACCGCGCGTGGAAGATGCTCAGCATGCGGCGCATGCTTGTGCGAGTCGGAGGAGGCTACGCAGTTCTGCCTGGCGGTCGGCCGCTGGTGAGCTACTATGCAAACAGCGTCGGTCACCTGCTCGGCCCATTCGCCTCAGGCATCCGCGAGCGCGACATGCTCCCCGCGCTTGCGAACGCGACTCACGGCTTGGGCTGACTCCAACCGCCAATAGCTCTGCAGGCACAGGCCAGCAAAGAGGAGCTACCAGACTCCGATGCTCGAGTGCTCCAGTTTCCCTTCGATTGTAAGGCGGATCGTACTACCCGTTCTGATCGAGACTGTCTCAGTGCGATAATCGTCGCGCCCGCCGATGCGGTGGAGCCCAAGCCTGATCCTTCCCTGATTGCCAAGCAAGTGTGTCGGGATCTCGATGGACTCGGCATGCGCCGCAGCTACCTCGGCGAGGCGATGCGTACTTCCATCGCTGATGACGAAGAGGACGACGTCGGACCAGTTATGATTCTCGACCTCCAGCACGATTGGCCCGGCCACGGCGGGCGTTGGCGCCGGTTCGTCGTAGTCCTTGACCTGGACGTGTCGCGTGCAGCCGAGCAAGGAAGTGGTTGCAAGTGTGATCAACGCGAACGCAGTGCAGTGCACCCGCATTTTCCCTCCGGCGCCAGGGCCGCGGCGCAATGTCGCGGCGAATGCCTCAATGTGTTGCATGGATCAAACCGCGTCGAGGGGCAACTAGCGGTTCGCGTCGAGGCGTTCGGCGAACGGCTGATGGCGGCCGGTCTGCGTTGACATAAGTGCCGTCGCCGTCTAACTTTATAGGCTAGTCTGCTCCAATTCGAGCGGACCCTGAATCACGTTCACCGTTTAATGCCGACAATCAACCAGCTAGTCCGTCAGAGCCGCCGCGACGTCCTGAAAAAGGAAAAGGCGCCGGCCCTGAAGTCGAATCCCCAGAAGCGTGGAGTTTGCACCCGCGTGTACACCACCACTCCGAAGAAGCCGAACTCGGCGCTTCGCAAGGTGGCGCGCGTACGTCTGACCAACGGCTTCGAGGTCACCGCCTACATTCCCGGCGAAGGACACAACTTGCAGGAGCACTCGATCGTGCTCATTCGTGGCGGTCGCGTGAAGGATCTGCCGGGTGTTCGCTATCACATCGTGCGCGGCTCACTGGACGCTTCGGGCGTCAACGGCCGCAACAAGAGCCGCTCCAAGTACGGGACGAAGAAACCAAAGGCCGCCGGCGCGACTGGCGGAGGTAAGAAAAAATAAATGAGCCGCAGAAAGAAATCGATCAAGCGTCCAATTCTTCCCGACGCGCGCTACGATAGCCAGACCGTCTCGAAGTTCATCAACGCCATCATGTACCAGGGCAAGAAGTCGACTGCCGAGCGGATTTTTTATGGCGCGATGGACATCGTCGAAAACAAGACTTCGCAGCCCGGCGTAACGATCTTCAAGCAGGCACTGACCAACCTCAAGCCGGCCGTCGAAGTGAAGAGTCGGCGCGTCGGTGGCGCGACCTACCAGGTGCCCGTCGAAGTTCGTCCCGATCGTCGCACCGCGCTGGCGATGCGTTGGCTGATCACTTTCTCCCGCGGTCGCAACGAGAAATCCATGGCGGAGAAGCTCGCTGCCGAAGTGATTGCCGCAAGTAAGGGCGAAGGCAACGCGGTCAAGAAGAAGGAAGACACCCACCGCATGGCTGAAGCGAACAAGGCGTTCGCCCACTATCGCTGGTAGAAAACCAAACTACGCACCAATACCCCGTCTGGCGATTACAGCTGGACGGGGTTTTTAGTTTTTACGCGCCACGCCGACGTAGCCTCAGTGAGGCGTCGGCTTCCTCGCTCGATCTCCTTTGCGTCGCTCGGTGACCTCGCGCGCCTTTCTGCGACGCTCCGCGGTCGTGGCGATCACAGCGAGCGCGAGCTCGATCAACCCGTAGGCGGCGGCGACTAGCGAGAGGAGCGATACCACTGCCAGCACGCGCGTCATTCCCGACGACAGCGTGCCCTTGATCACCCCATAAGTCGACGCCAATACGAGAACCACGGCGATAGCGGTGATTGCGGTTGCCTTGCCGATCGACATGCCGTGATCGACGTGGGGATGTATGTCGTGCGGCCGCTCAACAGTAGCCGAAGGATCAGTCATCATAATTCCGGTTCGCAGTTCGAGAGTGCTACCAGAGTCAGAGCATCATGCTTCATGCCGCGACCGATTGCAACCAAAGCTGAGCTGGAGTCAAATCACGTCCGGTATATTTGTCGATTGATGAATGTCGACGACCTTGGTGCGCGCTTTCGAGACCGTTACAACTCCGAGCCTGAAGTCATCGCATCAGCTCCGGGACGCGTAAACATCATCGGCGAGCACACCGACTACAACGGCGGGGAGGTACTTCCGATTGCTATCGATCGGCGCACCTTCGTTGCAGTGCGGCGCGCCGAGAGTGCTGCGCGCAGCATGGTTTCTTCTACATCGGAGGCAACCAGCGGCGAGTTCGATGCGCGACATCCGACACGCACCGGCTCCTGGTGGGATTACGTTGCTGGCGTATGCGCGGCGCTCGCAGAAGGTGGTGAACAAATTCCGCAGCTCGAGATTTTTGTCGGCGGGGATGTACCGGTTGGCGCTGGCCTCAGCTCCTCTGCCGCACTCGAGGTGGCGACAGCGCTGGCCATCACGAATGTCATGGGACGTAGACCAGCGCTGAAGGAACTTGCGCTGGCAGGGTGGCGGGCCGAAACCGGGTTTGTCGGCGTGAATTCTGGCGTGATGGATCAATTTGCGTCGGCCCTGTGCGAGAAATCGGCCGCTCTTCATCTCTGGTGCGACTCACTGGCCACGGAACACGTCCCGATGACCGAGTGTGTTTTGATCTTCGATACCGCCACGACGCGGTCGTTGCGCGGTTCGGAGTTCAACACGCGTCGCGCTGAATGCGAGCAGGCGCTCGCGGGTGTGCAACGTGTCTATCCGGAAGTCCGACATCTGGCGACCGCGACGCCCGATCAGGTCCGGTTGGCGCGGCTTTCACCCACCCTGGAGCGCCGCGCTCTACACGTCGCGGAAGAAAACCTCCGCGTTCGCCGGGCCGTGAGCGTGCTTCGTGAAACGGGGCGAGTCCCCGGCGAGCTGCTCTACGATTCCCACGAGTCGCTGCGCGACCAATACGAGTGTTCGACGCCAGAGCTCGACTGGTTCGTGGACCGCATGAGAAGGTCGCCGGGTATCATTGGGGCGCGGCTGACCGGCGCCGGGTGGGGCGGTTGCGCCATTGCGGTCGGCTCGCGAGACGCGCTCGAGAGTGTCACCAACCCGGTCACCGTGGAATACCAGGAAAGGTTCCGCGTGACACCGCGAACATGGCTCACGTTCGCAGGGGAAGGGGCCAAAATCGAGGCGGATGCCCGTTCCCGGGAAGTTGTTAACGGGTGAGCCGCGAAATCGTCTAATACACGCACCAAACTATCCCCGAATTTTATCTCGACTCACGACGAGCCAACCCTCTGGTTGCTGCCCGTATAGCTGCCTTTTATTCAATGAATAGCCCGTTTTTGTTTTCGACCGGAATCGAAAATAGCTACCCTCTCCTTCCCAACGGGCGCCGCGTTGATGAGATGGAGAAGTGCGGCCACTACGAGCGCTGGCAAGAGGATTTTGCGCTCGTGCGCGACCTCGGCGTCAGGGCGCTTCGCTATGGTCCGGCGTACTACAAGACTCATGTCGGGCCGAATCGCTTCGACTGGAGCAGCGCCGACGAGCCCATTCATAGCCTGCGTGATCAGGGTATCGAGCTCATCGCCGACCTGTGCCACTTCGGAGTACCTGACTGGTTGGGCGGGTTTCAGGATCCAGCGTTTCCGGTTCTGTTTGCCGAATACGCGCGAGCCTTCGCCCGCCGGTATCCCTGGGTGCGCTACTACACTCCGGTAAACGAGATCTTCATCTGCGCGAGCTTTTCAGCGCTGCGCGGATTCTGGAACGAATCACTGGCCAGCGAAGCCGCATTCGGACGCGCGATTCGCAACATGTGTATGGGTCACGAGCTCGCTGTCGAAGCGATCCTCGCCGAGCGCCCGGACGCGATCTTCGTACAGAGCGAGTCGATCGAGCATTTCCACCCCGCCAGCAGAAAGGCCGAGCCAAAGGCCGCGCGCGAGAATGCGTTCAAGCATCTCTCGCTCGATCTCACGCTCGGTCGCGAGCTCGCGCCCGGCATGGCGGCGTTCCTTCAGGACTGCGGTGTCACGTCCAACGATTTGAGCTTCTTCCGTGAGAGGCGCGCGGTGGGCCAGCGCTGGCTCGGACTCGATTACTATCCGACCTGTGAGCATCGCGTTGCATCCACGGGTCACTGCACGACGGCTCGCAAGCCGCTCGGCTTCCGGTACCTCGCGAGCGAATACTACTCGCGTTATCGCATTCCGCTCTTCCACTGTGAGACCAACCGCGTCAGCAGCCAGGCTGTCGACTGGCTCGCCGGCCAGTGGGAAGACATCATGGCGTTACGCGGGGCCGGTATCCCTGTGATGGGCTTCACGTGGTTTTCGCTGACAGACCAAATCGATTGGCAGCACGGTCTGAGGGTTGAACGCAACGACGTCTACCCCGTTGGACTGTACGACCTCAAGCGACGAGTTCGCCCGGTGGGGATCGCTTACCGCGAGCTGATCGCCGCGAACGCCGATTTGCCAATGCTGCCAGTTGTTACCGAGGTGCGCGCGAAGCAGGCGTAGGAAGTGCGAGGGCGGAAGGGGGAAGAGGGAAGGGGGAAGAGGGAACAACGCGATGAGTGATCGATGCCAGGCGTGACTAGAGCTCTAATTCCTTGCGGTGGACGGGGAACGCGAATGGCTTCGCTCACGCGTGGTCGCGCAAAAGAGATCATGCCGATCGCTGGCGTTCCGCTACTCGTTCGCGTGCTCGGCGAATGCGCGGACAGCGGGATCGATGAGGTGCTCGTTGTAGTTTCTCCAGAGAAACGCGATGTGTTGGACATTGCGCGCACATCGGCGGGGCAGGAGGGAATGCCGTCGCGCATCGAGACGGCGATTCAACCCCAGCCGCGCGGTTTGGCTGACGCGATCCGATTGGGCCGAGAGTTCGCTAACGGGGAATCACTTGGTGTAGCGCTTCCCGACAATCTGTTCATCGCCGACGTCCCGGCTCTTTTACAGGTGATTCAGACGAGCGAGGCAACGAGCAAAAGTGTCGTCGCGATGGTCGAGCTGTTTCCTGCTGACGCTGAACGCGCTGGGCCCACGGCGATTTACCCCGGTAGGCTCACGGGCGACGAGTTCAGGATCGCAGCAGTTCCCGCCAAAGGTGCGCGAGGCAAGACGTTCGATCTCCAGGGCATGCCCTCCGGATTCACAGGCGTTGGGCGCTACGTCTTCCTGCCCGAAGTCTTCGACGTTATCGACGAGGTAGAGAAAACGCTCGAGCACGGTGCCGAGCTCGATGATGTTCCGGTGCTTGCGCGACTCCTCGAGCGCGGACGTCTCACTGGCCGGCGCATCGTGGGGGATTTTCTCGACGTTGGACTTCCGCAGGGCTACACCGATGCCAACGAGCGATTTGCGGGAGCCGATCAGCAGCCTCGTTTCGCGAGGTAAGTCAGCTCGTCGCTCCGCTCTCCGCGCACGATGCGGTTGACCCACTCGACTCCCTGCGCCACCGAGTGGTCCATGTTGCCAACTTCGTAGCGCCACGCACCGAAGCGTCCACGCGAATAGATCTCTTGCGATTCGAGCCACGGATGAATCGTCGCCAGCGCATGGTCGCGCTCGAGACTCGGTACGGGATACGTGTACTCCCGCTCGATGACGTGCGCATCAACGACGTAATCCAGGTCGGTTTCATCCAGCATTTTCGTGTTCAACATTCCCTGAATGGTATCGTCGATGACCGTCGTACCATCAACCGGTTTGAAATCCGACCTGGATATTTCGGCGAGCAGCGAATAGTGGGTCGACGCGTCCGGCACGACCTCGGGCGAATAGTTCGAGAGGTAAGTGAGCCGGTAAAATGGGCAGTTCTTCTCCGGGAAATACATCCAGCACTTCCTGGATGGAACGGGTTTTTTGATACCGACGCCGACTATGTATGAACCGGAATGACGCAGTGAGTCGGCCTGTTCCCGCACGACCTCGGGAGTCTGACCGTTCATCGACTTCACCAACAGGTCCATCGGCATCGTGGAGAGGAGGTGATCGTATTTCTCTCTCGTTCCGTCTTCCAGAACCACTTCGCGCGTCTCGAGGTCGATTTCCACCGTTCGCGCGTTTAAGCGAAGATTGTCCTGCACGTACGGCTGCACGCGTTCGAACAACCCGCCCGTTCCACCGTGACGCGGATACTTGAACGTCGCATTGGGGCCCCAGCCGGCATCATCGCGGTCGAGAATCACGTTTCCGAGAACACGCTTGATGTCGACGACAGCGACACGCTCGCCAACCCACTCCTTGTTCATCATGCACGGCGGGTGCGCCCAAACCTTGAAGTTGTAGGGCATCATGAAGTGCTTGGCGATGCCCCTGCCGAACACGCCGAGGATGAATTCCTCGAAATTCGCGAAGCGGGCAAGGTTGAACTCTTCCTTCTGCGCCTCGATCAGACCCAGCAAGCACTCGAGCACGATTTCGCGCGGGAGATACTTGATGTTGTTCTGGAAGGGGTAGGGCAGAAACCGGTCGCACATCCAGACCCACGATTCGCGGAGCAGCTCCTGATACTCGTCTTTCATGAGCTTGTCGAACAGGCGATCGAAGTACTCGTAGTGCGAGAACAGAACGTGACCACCTATGTCGTACGTGAACCCGTTCGAGCTCTTCTCCGACGAGGCGAGGCCACCGACTTTATCGCGCGCCTCCAGAATCAAAAAATTCTGATAACCCAGCTCCCGGAGACGATACCCCGCGCCGAGACCGGTCGGGCCGGCGCCGATGATGATGATGCGTTTCTGATCAGACATTGCCCGCCACCGCAAGGCTGTTGGAGGTTTGAATGATTGAGTCGTTGCGGGAGTTGAAGTAGCGACGTATTGCGTCGTCGAGCGACGGCATCAACGTGCCGCGCTCGCTACCCAGCACGCAGTAGACTGGGCGCGCTGCTGGAAGGCCAAGCTGTTTCATGGGCATACCGACGACGAGAGATTCGTCCAGACTCGCCGCCCGAGCGGCAAGCCGCGCAAATTCAGCCCAGCTAACCTCTCCGCGATTCGCGAGGTGCCAGATTCCTCGTTCGCCATCGATCAGCAGATCGAGCGTGACGTCGACGAGATCCGGCACATAGGTAGGCGACACGATCGTGTCGACCGCCGCGCGCACCCGCGTACGCTGTGCCAGCGCGCTCAACGTCGTGGTGACGAAATTGTAGGAATCCCACGGACCAAAGAACGCGCTCGTCCGAATGATCAGCGCATCACCGGTCTCGAGCAGCTTCGCCTCCGCCGCCGCTTTACTGCGCCCATAGACATTGAGTGGCGAGACCGGATCGCGCTCGGTGTAGGGGCGAGTCGCATCACCGCTGAAAACGAGGTCGGAAGAGAAGGAGACGAGCTTAATCGCTTTGTCTCGACATTCCTCTCCGAGTACGAGCGCGCCTTTCGTGTTCGTCCGCCAGCACGCCTCGATTTCGCTTTCTGCGTCGTCTACTCGGACGTATCCGGCCGCGTTGATCACTGCCCACGGCCGGATCGCCGCGAGTGCGGCGCGAACCGCGTCGCGGTCAGCAATGTCGAGCGAACTGTGGTCCAGCGTGCGAACGTGCAGCCCCCGCTCAATCGCGACGCGCCTGAATGCCTCGCCGAGCGTTCCTCGGCAGCCGGTAATCAGTATTGGACGTGGGATCTCATTCGGCGTCGTGCCTATCGCTGGCGTGCTGGGCGAATAACTCTCGTTTTGCGCGCGTCCATAGGAAAATCTCGCCTCGTCCCGCCACCACCCGGTCCCATGCAGAACAGGGTGGTCGAAACGACCAAGCCGCGAGAGCGAGCGCACCATTTCGGCGAGCGCGGTGGGACGTGGAGACGGCGACCTGAGATCGAAGACGCCAGGCTCGTAGTCGTCGAAGTCGCGCGTGAGCAGTGAGCTCCACCCATAACATCCCAGCATCGACCAGACTGTCACCGCGCGCACGTCGACGTTCTCGGCGCGCAGCGCGGTCGCCGCGTCCCAGGCTTCGGCAAGCCAACGCAGCTGGTGCTCCCGTGTGCATCCCAGGTGCACCTCCGTTATCGCGATCGGAAGACGGTATCTGTCCCACGCTTCACCAAGGAGCACTCGGTGACCAGCGATACCTTCCTCGAGGACTCTCACGGCCTCGACATCCGCGTAGCTGTGCCGGCCGTTACCACCGCAGCAGTGGTCGGGATACCGTTCAACGCGATGGTCGAGAAAACGCTCGCTCGTCAGGTAATGGTTGACGCCGATCAAGTCAGGTACACACGGCTGCGCGAGGAAACTATCGAGCTCCGCCCGCTCTGCTCCCGATTCGAGCAGATACCACCAGAGTGGGTGCCATTCGTCGAGACGCCCGCTCAACAGATCGAAGGTGAGCCAACGGCGCGTGTTGTCGAAGGTCGCCTGATAAGCGAGCGGCGCCGTACTGTATGTCTTGCCAAGATCTTCGGTTTGGACGAGCTCGGCACCTGGAATCACTTCACGAATTGCGTTCATGCTCGCGCGGATGGCGAGGCATTGGTTGATCACCGCTCGAACGAACGACCTGTCATCCCGCGCGTGCGGAAACCAATGGCCGTACAGACCTGCGAAGCGGGCGGTGGTAAGCGGCTCGTTGATCGGCGTGAACATCCTCGTCCATGGATACCGTGTCGCGACGGCGCGCGCGAATCCGGCCAGCTTCGATGGAAAGTCGTTGTCGAGGAGACTCGTGTCGCGCGGACCGCTTCCGTGGTGTACCAGGCCGATGATGGGCTTGATCCCGAGCTCTCTCAGCCTCTTCAGCGCGCGATCGATTTCCTCCCAGTTCGCCTGGGCGAGTCCTTTGGGTGCGACGCGCTCCCACAGCACCGGATAGCGGAGCGCCTTGATTCCGAGTTCCGCGAAGCGGTCCAGATCAGATAGGCGAGAGCTGTGTCCGCTGAACCCCACCTGATCGAAGAATCGATTCCCGACGCGGTTCACTGTGCACTCGATGCCGCCCCAGAGCTCCAAAGCCTTATCGGATCCCCGCACTGGTGATGACTCCGAAAAGGCTCCGTCCCGCAGCGCGCTCATTGCACGGCCAGCTCGCCGACCCGCAGCGAGCGTTTCGCCACCCGAACGGTTGGAGTCACAGCGTCGCTAGCGTCGCTGATAAGTTTCCGCATGCGCGCGACGATAGTTTCCCACGCGGCGGCGGAAGCCATTTGCAGACCCTGCGTGATCAAATCCTGATTCGGCTCAACAGCCGCGCGCGCACACAATCTCACGAAGTCGCTTCTCGATTCGGCGATCTGCGCGACCGGGGCAAAATTTCTCACCACATCCGCGACCGCGGTCGAGACGATCGGCTTTGCAGCCGCCATGTACTCGAGCGTCTTCGTCGGATTGATGTACTCGGTGGCCTCATTGAGCGCAAAAGGCATGAGGCAGACGTCGAACGCTTTCACGTATCCGGGCAGCTCGGCGTAGTCGCGTTTGCCGAGCCAATGAAGATTTCGGGCTTGTGGAAGTGCGTCCGGGTCGACCTTGACCGCTGGACCGACCATCACGACAGTGGACTCCGGATTCGTTTGCGCTAGCGCGCGAACGAGATCGTAATCGATCCTCTCGTCGATGACGCCGAAGTATCCGAAGATAGGCGCGCGCAGGCTGGCGACGTCTTCCGGAACCGGCGTCTCGACGAGACGCGCCTTCCCGAAGTGGCGGACGTCGACCCCGCACCCAAAGAAATGAACATTGTGATGATAGCGTCGCTTCGATTCGAAGAGCTTGTAGCCGCCGGTGAACACGACGTCGGCGTTCGCCAGTAAAAGGCGCTCGCGCCGCGCGAGGTCAGGATGCGCATATCGGAACTGCGCCAATTCGTCCATGCAGTCGTATACGACCGCGGTTTCGTTGAATGCGCCGAGCATCGCGGGCGCGGTGAATGGACTGTAGAACCACTGAATTGGATTGTTGAACAGTCCCTTGAGCTGGCCGTCGGCGGAGATCACGTCCTGGATCAGCGTTCTGACTTCCGCGGTTCCTCGCTCGCAGTCGTCGCGCATCTTGCCAGGCAGCTGCGGGATAGCGCGAAACACGTTGGCATGGGGAACCTCGATACGCAGGCGCGGCTGCGCGATGTCATCCTGAAAGAGCGGTTCCTCCACGAACAAAACCGGACGATGTTCGGCGAGGCGTGACAGAATTTGTTGGGGACGCTGCCACACGAAATCCCAACGCAGATGGCTGTGTACGATTAGGGGGCGATCGATGGGCATAAGACTCCCAGACCGTCTGTCGGCTTGTCAGAACGGCGTCAATTGTTGTTGTTGATGTTCACCGGTTGGCGATCTACAGAAAGGCAAGCTGCGTGCCGATGAATGTTCGCATTATCGAAATTCGAATTTGTCCGACGCCGCACAAATTTCTTGCTCGCGCATGGGATACTTTCGCGTCGCGATAACCGATTTTGCCGTCGTTCTGCAGTCACAAGCGGCGCGCGAGGTCGACCAGCCTGAACCAGCAGCGCGGCTCTATTTCCGCTTGCGACGGTTCGATCCCAAACGCATCTTCGCGAGGTGGGATAAGTGTCTGGCAATTCGACTGCCTCGACTCAATCGGCCTGGTGACAGGAAGGCAACCACGGACGCTCGATCCGGGCGCAGAGACGGAGGAAGCCTGAAATATCCTGAAGTTCGGAATTACCTGGCTGGCTCGTTTGTAGGAGCAGAGCGGCCGTATCTGGAAGTTCACAATCCCAGCGACGGCAGTGTCATTTCGCGCGTTCCTCTCTCAACCCAGGAAGACGTTGATAGCGCGGTCGCGAGCGCGCGCAAGGCAGTTCCAGCGTGGTCTGCTACCCCCATAAAGGAGCGAGTGCAGGTCTTCTACCGTTATAAGGCCCTCCTCGAAAAAAATATCGACGAGCTGGCCGCCCTTATAACAGAGGAAAACGGGAAGGTCGCATCGGAAGCACGCGCAGAGGTGCTGAAATCGGCTGAGCTCTGCGAGTTCGCGTGTTCGTTGCCGCAGATCACGCCCGGCGAGGTGCTCGAGGTAAGTCGCGGCGTTGAATGCCGAATCGAGCGATACCCACTTGGCGTCGTCGCGGCGATCACGCCCTTCAATTTTCCGAACATGGTGCCGAACTGGTCGCTGCCAAATGCGATCGCGCTCGGCAATTGTCTCATTCTCAAGCCTTCGGAGCTCGTGCCGCTGAGCGCGATGCGAATCGCCGAACTATTGAAGGAGGCCGGCCTCCCCGAGGGCGTGCTTCAGATCGTCAACGGCGGCAAGGAGGCCGTAGAGGCGATCTGCGACCATCCGGGTATCGCGGCGGTGAGCTTCGTTGGCTCGACCAAAATTGCGAAGGTCGTATATCGCCGCTCCACCGCGACGCTGAAGCGCTGCCTCGCCCTCGGTGGCGCCAAGAATCATCTCATCGTGATGCCAGACGCCGAGCGGGAGATGACGGCGAGCAACGTCGTCGCATCGATGTCGGGATGCGCGGGCCAGCGCTGCATGGCAGCGTCGGTCATGGTCGCGGTGTCGCGGACAGATCACATCATCGAACGGATGGTCGAGCACGCGAAGAATATCGTGCCCGGTCGGGATATCGGGCCGGTGATTTCGGCCGCCGCAAAGGAGCGAATCGAGAAGTACATCGACGAAGCCGAAGCGGCGGGAGCGAACGTCCTCGTCGACGGTCGGCGCACGGTGGTCAAGGGAAAGGAGAATGGATTTTTTATCGGACCGACGATCATCGATCATGTCACGCCCGATATGCGGATCGCGCAAGAAGAAGTGTTCGGGCCCGTGCTGGTGATCATTCGCGCGAAGGATGTCGACGAAGCTCTGCGCGTGGAGAACGCGTCGCCGTATGGGAACGCGGCGTCGGTGTTTACGGAAAGCGGTGGCACCGCTCGCTACGTGATGGACCATGCCAGCGCTGGCATGGTCGGCGTGAATGTCGGAGTGCCCGTGCCGCGTGAGCCGTTTTCGTTCGGCGGCTGGAACGACTCCAAGTTCGGCGTTGGTGATATCACCGGTCGCGGGTCGATCGAGTTCTGGACGCAGTCGAAGAAGATGACGACGAAGTGGAACAAGGAAGCAGGAACCAACTGGATGTCATAAGTGCAGCGCGGAGCCAACGGCGTGCAGCCGAGGGCGCAGCTGTCGCCAACTTTGGAGGCGGTATGGGAGTCGATAGATCGGTGACTTTTACCGGGATTCAATTCGAGAATCCCTTTCTGCTTTCTTCTGCGCCTCCGACGGAATCGGAGTCGAACATCACGCGCGCGTTCGAGGCCGGTTGGGGCGGCGTAGTCACCAAGACAATCGGTCTTCACCCAGTCGTGAACGTCTACGGCGCGAAAGCGAAGTTCATGCGTACCACGCCCGAAGACGCCAACGTGTCCATGAAAAAGCGGTCAGGGGCCGCTTTGCACTCGTCGTGGAACTGGGAGCTCATCTCGGACAAGACTCTCGAGTGGTGGGCGCCGCGCATTCGACGGATCAAGGAGGCATTCCCCAACAAGGTCCTGATTGCCTCGATCATGGCCGGATCAGGGAACGACAAGGAGCTGAAGCACTGGCAAGAGCTGGCGGAAACGGCGCAGGGTGAAGGTGCCGACGGGCTCGAGCTCAATTTCTCCTGTCCGCATATGGACAGGCGCGACATGGGATCGAACATCGGAAAAGACCAGGGATTGTGCTCCGTCGTCACCGAGGCAGTGAAGGAGGTGGCAAAAGTTCCGGTGTGGTGCAAGCTGACACCTGCGACGGCTGACATCGTTGTGGAAGCTGCAGCGTGCTTCCGCGGCGGAGCCGATGCCATAGTGTCGTCGAACACATTCCCATCGATTCCGCTCATCGATCCGGAAACGCTCGAGTTCGAGATAAACGTCGACGGCTTCGTCTCGAGTGGCGGACTTGGTGGCCCAGCGATCCTCCCGCTCTCGCTCGCGAAAATGGCGTCACTCACGAAGGCTTTCCCCGATCGCAGTTTCTCGGGTATAGGCGGCATCTCCGATTTCAATCAAGCGCTGTCTTACTTTTTGCTCGGCTGCGGAACGGTGCAGGTGTGCACGGCCGCAATGCTCGATCAGGCAGTTGGACCGAATGTGATCAAAAAGCTTTTGTCGGGACTCGATGCCTTCCTCGAGAAGCACAGTGAATTCAAGAACGTGGAAGAGTTCCGCGGCATCCGCCGCGATCGGATCGTTCTCCAGTCGGAGATAAGGCGTCCTGACGCGGCGGAGTATCATTCGGGCTATGAGACCGTAGAGGGTTACGCGCCGCCGCAACCCGAAGTCGCGGTGCGAGCGTAATCATGACGATGGCCAATACGTCGCCTCCCCTCGAGCGGGTGCGTGCTGACACGACGATGAGCGCACCGCTTCGAATGCCCGCCTGCGATCATGTACCCAAGGCGTACACCGGTCCGTCGCGGAAAGAAGTTCTCGCGATGCGGCGGCAGTACACCAACCCCGCGATTTTTACGCTGTACGGCGAGCCGCTGATGATCGTCGAAGGCCATATGCAGTGGCTGTTCGACGAAACTGGCCGGCGCTATCTCGATATGTTCGCCGGAATCGTAACTGTCTCTTGTGGCCACTGCCATCCTAAAGTGGTCGCTGCGCTGGAGAAGCAGGCAGAGACCCTTCAACATGCGACGACGATCTACCTGCATCCGAACTTCCCGTTGCTGGCGAAGAAGCTCGCGTCCAAGATGCCGAAGGGACTCGATGTCACGTACTTCGTGAACGACGGCAGCGAAGCCAACGATCTCGCCGTCACGATGGCTCGGCTCTACACGGGGAATACAGACGTCGTCGCGCTACGCAACGGCTACCACGGTGGATCGCCCAGTGCAATGGGACTTACATCCCACAACACCTGGAAGTATCCGCTGCCGAGCTCGTTCGGCATCCACCACGCGGTGAGCCCGGATCCATACCGCAGCCCGTTCTCCGGAACCCCCGAGGAAATCGCGACGAAGAGTGCACAGGACATCCTGGGTATCATCCGCTATTCGACGCCAGGAAAAATCGCCGCGTTCATCGCCGAGCCCGTACAGGGCGTAGGTGGCGCGACACATGGAGCGCGCAATTACCTGAGCGAGGCGTACAAGATCACGCGCGAACACGGTGGTCTTTGCATCGCTGACGAGGTTCAAACCGGATTCGGACGAACCGGAGATCACTACTGGGGCTTTGAGAACTTCGACGTTGTCCCGGATTTCGTTACGATGGCAAAGGGGATCGGAAATGGTGTCCCCCTTGGCGCCGTCACGACGCGGATGGAGATCGCGCAATCTTTGACGCAGCGAATCCACTTCAACACGTTCGGCGGCAATCCGGTGTGCATGGCGGCAGGACTTGCCGTGCTCGACGTCATCGACGAGGAAGGCCTTCAGGAAAATTCGCGCGTGCTGGGCAAGAGACTGAAGGACGGACTGAGAAATCTCGCGGCACGCCACTCCTTGATCGGCGATGTGCGCGGAATGGGACTCATGCTGGGTGTGGAGCTCGTACGCGATCGCTCTACGAAGGAGCCCGCCAAAGCGGAAACACTCGCCGTCCTGGAAGCAGCCCGCGAGATGGGAGTCCTCGTCGGCAAGGGCGGACTGGATGGCAACGTGCTTCGCATCAAGCCGCCGATGTGCATCACTGCGGAGGACGCCGACTTCACGCTGGATGTGCTGGACCGCGCGCTGACCGCCGCCGCGAAGTAAGCGGCAGGAAGGGAGAAGACCTAAGTGCATTTCGACCGAATCATCAAGGGCGGGAACGTCGTCACGCCCGCCGGCACTTTTGTCGGCGACGTGGGAATTGCGGGAGAGAAAATCACCGCGCTGGGCGAAACACTCGATGGTGATAAATCGACGAAGGTGATCGATGCCAGGGGGCATCACGTCATTCCGGGTGTGCTCGACGTACACGTTCATCTGGAGCTGCCGTTTTGCGGAACGGTCTCCGCCGACGATTATCGCACCGGCACTCGGGCGGGCGCCCGCGGCGGAGTGACAACGCTCATCGATTTCGCGATTCCATACGCCGGCGAGTCGCTTGGCCAGGCCGCCGATAACTGGATGAAGAAGGCGGAAGGCAAGTCGCTCATCGACTACACGTTCCACATCTGCATCACCCGATGGAACGACCACAAGGATCAGATCAAAGGAATGGTGGATCGAGGCTTCACCACCTTCAAGGAATTCATGATCTATGAATCCGAGGGTTGGCAGTCGGACGATCGCGCGATGTTCGGCACGCTCGAGAAGATGAAGGAATACGGCACGATGCTGCTCGTCCACGCCGAGTCGGCGCGAGTGCTCGATGAGCTGATCGCGAGGCACCACACGCCGGAGCTAATGAAGAAGTACGGCGCTCGGCTTCATCCCATGACACGGCCCAATTTCATCGAGGCGGAGGCGATTCAGCGCGCTGTACAGTGGTGTGAGGCGACTTGTGGTCAGCTGTACATCGTCCACATGTCGACCGGCGAAGGGGCCGATATCATCCGCGCCGCCCAGGCGCGTGGAGTGCCGGTGCTCGCCGAAACGTGCGTGCAGTACCTCGTATTGGACGACTCTGTGTTCGAACGTGAAGACGGGCACCTCTTCGCGTGCTGTCCACAACTCAAGAAGCCGCAAGACGTCGAGCGCTTATGGAAAGGGTTGCGCTCGGGCGAGGTTTCGGTCGTTTCTACGGATACCTGCACGTTCAACCGCGAGCAAAAAGCGATGTGGAATGGGGATTGGACAAAGATTCCAATGGGAATGCCTGGTCTCGAGACCTTGATGCCACTGACATACACTCATGGAGTGCTCGGCGGACAGATCGGTCTCGAGGAGATGTGCCTGAAGCTATCGACCAATCCGGCGCGGATCATGGGACTCTATCCGCGCAAAGGAGCGATCCAGGTTGGCGCCGACGCCGACATCGCGATCATTCATCCCGAGAAAAAGCACAAGGTTGATCCGCAATCGATGGAGACGAACGCGGATTGGTCGCCATACGACGGCTGGGATCTGGCCGGATTCGCGCGCACGACGCTTTCGCGCGGTGAAGTGATCGTCGACGACTACAAGGTCGTCGGCAAGGAAGGGCGCGGGCAGTGGCTTCCGCGCAAGACCGCCGGCCTCGCCTCGTGACGACTGTCGCGACGAGTGCGCCGTACACCGCGGCAACGGCGCGCGAGGGGGACGACATCCGTAATAGCCCGCTCTGGAATCCGGATCTCGCGCCGACGGACCCCGCCAGGCGCACCTGGTCAACCTATAACATCGCCGCACTGTGGATCGGCATGAGCGTCGTCATCACGACGTACACTCTCGCGTCCGGACTGATGCAGCAGGGGATGACGTGGTGGCAGGCGATGGTGACGATTCTGCTTGGCAACGTCATCGTCCTCATTCCGATGATTCTCAACGCTCACGCCGGAACGAAGTACGGTATCTCATTCCCGGTGCTGTGCAGAGCAAGCTTCGGCGTTCGCGGGGCGAACATCGCTGCGATGCTGAGAGCAATCGTGGCGTGCGGATGGTTTGGCATTCAGACGTGGATAGGCGCTCTCGCACTCGATGCCCTGCTCAAGGCGGCGTGGAGCGGATGGGCGCAGGTGCCGGGAAGCGTGGCGATCGCGTTCGCGATCTTCTGGGGAATTCAGGTTCTTATCATTCTCAAGGGCACGGAAGGAATCAAAACCCTGGAGGCCTGGTCTGCGCCGCTCCTTCTCGGTGGCGGCGCCCTTTTATTGTGGTGGGCTGTTCGGAACGCTGGCGGGCTGGGACACATTCTGACCGAATCGCAGAAGCTGCAACAGGCACACGGCGTTTTCTGGTCGCTGTTTCCGGCCGCGCTTACGGCCAATGTCGGTTACTGGGCGACTCTCAGCCTCAACATCCCCGATTTCACGCGCTACGCAAAAAGCCAGCGCTCACAGGCACTCGGGCAAGCGCTCGGCCTGCCGACCACGATGACGGCATTCGCTTTCATCGGCGTGGCAGTGACCAGCGCGACGATCGTCATCTTCGGCCAGGCCATCTGGGATCCTGTGGTGCTGGTCAGCCGCATCGGTCGCGCACCGGTCATCATCTTCGCCGCGTTAGTAGTTCTGGCCGCGCAGCTGACCACGAACATGGCAGCAAACGTGGTGTCACCGTCGAATGATTTTTCAAACCTCAGCCCGCGCAGAATCAGCTATGTCACTGGCGGGTTGATCACCGCCGTGCTCGGCATCGCGATGATGCCGTGGAAACTCTACTCCGACGCGGCCGCCTACATCTTCACCTGGCTGCTCGGCTACTCCAGTCTGATGGGGGCGCTTGGCGGCATCCTGATCGCTGACTACTGGATCATCAGGAAACAGCGTCTCGAGGTGGACGATCTTTTCCGAGTGCATGGGCGGTACGCTTACTCGAACGGAATCAATCCGCGGGCGATTGTCGCGCTTACGTTGGCGCTCGCGCCGGTGATTCCGGGATTCATTCGTGCGGTGACGACGCCGGGCGGTACTGTCGCAAACCCCAACGTGTTCGACCGGCTTTACTCGTATGCGTGGTTCGTCACCTTCGCGTTGAGCTTCGCCATTTACTGGCTGCTGATGCGCCGCGAGCCGATCGCACCGACCTCAACGAAATCATAGGGAGAGTTCTGGATGGCTCGAGTCGTAAAGTGCGGCCTGATTCAGGCATCGACCGCTGGCTCTGTCGACGAATCGCTGGAGAAGATCCGAGAGGCCAACATCGAGAAGCACATGAAGTTTCTCGACGAGGCCGGCAGGCAAGGCGTGAAGATCGTCTGCATGCAGGAGATTTTCACTGGCCCGTATTTCTGCGCGGAGCAGAGCACGCGTTGGTACGACTCCACGGAGCGAATTCCCGACGGGCCGACGACGCGTCTCATGCAGGAAGTCGCGAAGAAGTACTCGATGGCCATCGTCGTGCCGATCTACGAAGAGGAAGAGACCGGCGTCTACTACAATACGGCGGCGGTCATCGACGCAGATGGCACCTATCTGGGAAAGTACAGAAAGAGCCACATTCCCCACACCGCGCCGGGCTTCTGGGAGAAGTTCTACTTCAAGCCGGGCAATCTGGGATACCCAGTATTCAAGACTCAGTACGCCGACATCGGCGTCTACATCTGCTACGATCGACATTTCCCTGAGGGTGCGCGCGAGCTGGGATTGAACGGCGCGGAGATCGTATTCAATCCATCGGCGACGGTGGCGGGTCTCTCGGAATATCTCTGGAAGCTCGAGCAGCCCGCGCACGCGGTTGCGAACGCCTTCTTCGTCGGCGCAATAAATCGGGTTGGATTCGAGAAGCCCTGGAACATCGGCGAGTTCTACGGTCAGAGCTACTTCTGCGATCCGCGCGGTCAGATCGTCGCCCAGGCGTCGCGCGATCGGGACGAGCTGATCACCGCGGATCTCGATCTCGACAAGATCCGGGAAGTGCGTAACACCTGGCAATTTTTCCGTGATCGTCGACCTGAGACTTACGGCGGGCTCTGCAAGCTTTAGAAGACTGCAGTCGGGTTTTTCAGTGGATGGCACACTGTTAGCGACACCTCTCTTGCGTGCCACACAAGAACCCTCGCCTGACCGTCGGTCTGATTGCGGCTGCTGTCGTCTCGCTTCCGTTTCTCGGGGAGTGCACCAGTCAGGGCACGGCCTTCGTTGGCGACAAGCCGCGCCACTATCCAACCGATTCCGTGGCGACCGAGGCGCACCGCGTCGGCGTCGTCCAGGGTTTCTATGGCCCCGAATCGGTGCGGTACGCGCCGGGCCAGGACGTCTACTTCGTTTCGGTAATGAACGGGCCGGGCTCGAAGAAGGACAACAACGGCTACATCGTCGAGATCAACGCCGGGAACCTCGGCGACTCGCAACTGTTCGTAGTTGGAGGCAGAAACGGCGTGCGGCTAGACGCACCGAAGGGGCTCGCGATTCACGGCGACACGCTGTGGACGACGGACATCGATGTGCTCCGCGCCTTCGACAAGAACAACGGAAGACCGCTTGGCGAGATCGATCTCAGACCGCGTGGCGCGGTTTTGCTCAATGACATCGCGATCGGCCCTGACGGAACCATCTACGTCACGGACACGGGCATCAATATGAGTGAGATCGGCGTCGTGTACGTCGGGGGCGACAAGGTTTTCGCCATTGGGCCCAATCGCTCGATTACGGTAGTTGCCCACGGCAACGTTCTTGGCCGACCGAACGGCGTGACGTGGGATTCGACTGGAAAGCGATGGGTGGTCGTCTCGTTCGATACTTTCCACAGCGAAGTGTACGCGCTCAATCCGGCCGACTCGACTCGGACAATTCTCGCACGAGGAAAAGGCAGATTTGACGGCATCGAGCAGCTGAGCGGTGGCAGGTTCCTGGTGAGCTGCTGGCAGGACTCGAGCATCCACGTCTTCGACAACGGCACGGATCGACAAATCGTTCGCAACGTGCCGACTCCAGCAGACATCGGAATTGACACGAAGCGCGGGCGACTCGCGATTCCGGTGGCGAACACTCGCGTCGAGTTCTGGGATCTGGCGGGAGCTTAGGCCGAGAATAGATTCGCGAGGATGGGGACTCGCGATTTCGAGATCGACAAGGATATTCGACGCGCTTCGACACTGCCGGCGCGCGTCTATTCCGATCCCGGGTACTTCGAGCTTCAAAAGGATCGCGTATTTGCGCGCAGCTGGCAGTGGGTCGGCGAGGCCGCTCGCGTAAAAGCCCCCGGACGTGTGGCCCCGCTCACTCTTCTCGACGGGTGCCTGAGCGAGCCATTGGTGTTGACGTCGGACGACGACGGGAAAGTCCGCTGTCTCTCGAACGTCTGCACCCATCGCGGCGCGATCGTAGTCGAAGGCGAAGGCCACGCCCGCTCGCTTCGCTGCCGCTATCACGGACGAAAGTACGGCCTCGATGGAAAGTTTGTCTCCATGCCGGAGTTCGACACCACCGTCGGCTTCCCTTCGGAGAAAGACAATCTTCCAGAGTTGCCCCTCGAGCGTTTCGGCCCACTCCTATTCAGTGGGCTGCATCCGGCGATGCCCTTCGACGATTGGATCGCGCCCGTGCGCGAGCGAGTCTCCTTCATGCCGCTCGACGACTTCGTTCGCGACGCTGCGACGTCGCAGGACTATCTCATCAGCGCCAATTGGGCGCTCTACTGCGACAATTATCTGGAAGAATTTCACATCCCGTATGTGCATGCCGGGCTCGCGGAAAAGCTCGACTACTCCGAGTACCGTACCGAGCGGTTCCGCTGGGGCAACCTTCAGCTCGGAATAGCGAAGGCTGGTGAGCAGGCGTTCGAGCTGCCAAAATCGCATCCCAACGCGAGCGAGCGCGTCGGCGCGTTCTATTTCTGGTTGTTCCCCAACATCATGTTCAACTTCTACCCGTGGGGACTGTCGCTCAACATCGTCTCACCGCTGAGCGTCGATCGAACCAAAGTCGCGTTCCTGTCCTACGTCTGGAAACCGTCGTTGCGTGAGAGTGGAGCAGGCGCCGGATTGCATCGGGTCGAGATGGAAGACGAAGAGGTCGTCGAGTCGGTGCAGCGCGGAGTCCGCTCGCGACTCTACGATCGCGGTCGATACTCCGAGCGGCGGGAAGTGGGCACACACCATTTTCACGAGCTGCTCGCCGATTTCATGGCGCGGCCGACGGATGGCAACGGATCCTCGCGCGCCACGCCGGACGCGTGACGGACGCGAGCGTAATTCCCGCCACAGTAGACCAACAAAGCGTACGTAAACTCGCCCGGCATTCGGGCGGATTACTCGCGATTCTGGGCGTCGCATTCGGCGTATCCGTCATCGTCGGGAACTCGATCGGATCCGGGATACTACGTACACCCGGCGAAGTTGCGCGGTTGCTTCCAACGCCGGCGCTCTTTCTCGGTGTTTGGGTACTGGGCGCGCTATACGCGATGCTCGGTGCAAACGTACTCGCCGAGCTGGCGACGATGATGCCGGAATCGGGCGGTTACACGGTTTACTTGCGCCGGTCGCTGGGCCTGTACGGCGGATTCATCATGGGATGGAACGACTGGTTGGCGACCTGCGCCAGTGCCGCGCTCGGAGCGCTGGTGATCGGAGAGTACACGACGATTCTACTTGGACTGCAGAAAGGACTGACAAACGCAATCGCGGCTGGAGCGATCCTCTTTTTCGCGTTGATACAATGGCGCGGGATCAAAGAGGGAAGCCTGACCCAGAATCTTACTGCTCTGGTAAAAACAATCGCATTCGTGATTCTGATCGGAGCGTGTTTCTGGCTGGGGAACGGATTTCTCTCGAGCGGGGGCCAGTCGCCGGTGCCGTCTGGCTTTGCGTTTTTCGTTCCGTTCGTACTGGCAATGCAGGCCGTGATCTTCAGTTACGACGGCTACAACGGCGTGTGCTACTTCGCCGGCGAGCTGCGCAATCCCGCGCGCGACATACCGCGTTCGATCTTCGGCGGCGTAATCGCTGTAGCAGCGATCTACCTTCTCATGAACGTCGGGTTCTTATATGTACTACCGCTGGACAGAATGGCGGGCGAGCCGCTCGTCGCAGCGACGGCAACCAAAGCGATGTTCGGCGCGAAGGGGGACACGGTCATACGCGTTCTGACAATAGTCTCACTACTCAGCGCGATGAACGCGTGGGAGTTGATGACGTCCCGCGTTCTCTATCGGCTTGGCATGTTCGGATTCGGAACCAGAGCGCGCTACGTCAACACCGGCGGCACGCCGGCGATCGCTCTGCTACTGAGCACCATTGTAATGCTCGGGCTCGCGATAACGGGAACCGTGCAGATCGTCATCGCCGTCACTGCCTTTTTCTTCGTAGCGCAGTATGTGTTGATTGTGCTGAGCGTGTTCATACTGCGGCATCGTGAACCGGATTCGCTGCGACCCTTCAAAGCGAAGGGCCATCCGTGGACGACCGGACTGTTTCTCGTGCTTTCTCTCGCGATGCTCGTTGGAGATGTTGCAACGGACACCAGAAACAGCATCTATTCAATTATCCTGCTCGCGCTTAGCTGGCCTGTCTATCTGATGGTTCGCCCAAAGGCGAAGATCGTTTAGCGAACCGCGCTGGTGTCGGGTCGGACCGTGACCTGACCTGGTTTACACGTTTCCGGCCGCGTCCATCCGGCAGGACGCATCGTTTCGAGAGCCAGCGTAACTTTCTGCACGCCGAGGTTGAGCTCAAACCATCTTCTCGGCGATGGTTCGCGGCGACATGCCAGCCAGTTGTCTATCATCGCCCGCTCTGGAGCCGGGATGTCCGCGCGACGCGCGACCAACGCAGGGATGGCGTTGGGCGACAAGGTCGTCGCGTAGTTTGCGTCGAATTTTCCATTTTGCACCGCGCGATCGACGTTGCGGTTCACAATCCAGTCATCGTAGTTCCAAAAGACGAGGATTGTGAGTACCCCAAGCGCGATCTCGGCGACCCTCCTGCCGAAGGCGATGGATATCGTGCCGCGCCAGATCTCCAGCGCAAGCGCGATCAGTACGGCGCCCATGCCGACCATGTACGCCTGGGCAATGAGTCGAGCCGTCGTGAATCCATAGGCCTGCTCATAGAGAATGACGCGGCGAAATGCGGAGAGGAGGACAAGCTCCAAGGCGATGACGAGAGCGAACTCCAACCGCTTTAGAGTTCGGCGATCCGCCTCGCTCGCATCGGTCGGGCGCGTGTATTCCAGGATCAAGATGATCGCGCCTACGATCGTCACGGCGAATGACATCTCGCCGAATCCACGGCGCGCGTAGTCAGCGAACGTCACTCCGCTATTGAGGACAGCCGGTGGAGGGTGAATCAGATAGGATATCTGTAGCAGCACGAAGATCCACAGCACGACCGCCGCACTCCACAGCACCATTCTCTGCTCGGTGATACCGACGGTCCATGGCCGCGTGATTCGCGGAATAGCAGGGAGGTTGGCGGTGAGCTGCCGCGCAGCGAGCGAATTCGCGCCGAGCGTGATAGACAAGAGGAACGCGAAAAACAGCAGACGGGGAGGGAATGTCCAATCGGGGAGCCATGCGGCAAGCCAATCAGTAGTCCAGCGGATGACCGGATCCGCGCTGCCGAGGAGCGCGATCAGGACAATGACGAGCGGTGCGGAGAGAAGCGTGCCCTTGATTATGGAACGAGCTCGAGGAGACGAGACCGATCGCGGTGTGTCGGCCGCCTCCTGAATACTGGAGCGCCAGACGCGAAACGGCGCCAGGAATGGGATTGTAGGGATCAGGCTGACGGATAGCGCACTCCAGCGTTCCGCTCCGATCACGATGACCGCCAATCCGAGCAGCATCGCGTCGGATAGTATGGAGAAAACTTGAATGGCTTCGTTCGCGCTCACTGCCACTCCGATGCTCAGCAGCGTGGCCCAGGCAAGCAACACGACCAGAGGAGCTTCGATTTTCTTGCCTGATAGACGGCGCGAAAGGAGGACCGATATCGAGGCGAGGCCGACCCAGATGGGCCAATTGATGCCGGGCATCGCCGCATAGAGAATCGCGGCGCCGAGCACGGAGGTGATGACCGCGAGGGTCCAAATCAGAATGGTCGAGCTGTCGCGCATTGAGGTCTCGATAGTTGACAGAGTACTTTACATTACAAAGTAAATACGCGCAAGTCGCGCAAACGCAACTCGCCGACAGCGGTCCCATTGACTTGGGCTCCTTTCGGAATAACTTTACAAGGCTATGGCGGAACGCGTTTTATCGCGCGCCGCTCTAGCAAAAAATTCATCGCCGAGTCGGCCGGAATTCCGGCAAAAAAATCTCGGCGCGCCTCGAGTCCCCACCCACGAACCAGTTGCGGGTGCACCCGGCGGCAGCGGATGGAGACCGGTCCCGTTCAGGGGCGACAAGGTCCACCCGCGTTTTTGTTGAGATGACACTACCGGCCCGGCAGTTGGGACGGCTTACATAGAGAGAATTCGAACAGATATGCCACGCGCAACACCGCTCGACCATTATCGCAACATCGGCATCATGGCTCACATCGATGCCGGGAAAACGACTATGACCGAGCGCGTCCTCTACTATACGGGTAAGACCTACAAGATCGGCGAGGTGCACGAAGGCACCGCGACGATGGACTGGATGGAGCAGGAGCAGGAGCGGGGAATCACCATCACCTCTGCTGCGACGACTGCGTTCTGGACGCGCAACGGAGTCGAGTACCGCATCAACATCATCGATACGCCCGGGCACGTTGACTTCACGGTTGAGGTCGAGCGTTCACTGCGCGTGCTCGACGGCGCTGTAACTCTTCTGGATTCCGTCGCTGGTGTTGAACCACAGACGGAAACGGTGTGGCGTCAGGCCGATCGGTATCGCGTCCCGCGCCTCATCTTCGCGAACAAGATGGATCGCGTTGGTGCCGATTTCGATCGCTGCATGCGCATGATCAAGGATCGCCTCACGAAGAACGCCTATCCGATCCAGCTCCCCGTTGGCTCGGGCGAGAGCTTCACGGGCCACATCGATGTCATCGAGCGCAAGCAGTACATCTTCGATGACGAATCGCTCGGCAAGAAGTTCGAGATCGCCGAAGTACCGGAAGAGTATCGGGATGCCATGGAGAAGGCGCGTCACGACGTGATCGAGGCCGCGGTGTCCCACGACGAAGCGCTGATCGAGAAGTACTTCAGCGGGAAAGAGCTGACCAACGACGAGATCCGCCATGCGATTAGGAGCTCGACCGTCGGTGGCTTTATTGTACCGGTACTCTGCGGCGCGGCATTCAAGAACAAAGGCGTGCAGGCGATGCTTGACGCAGTCGTGGATTTCCTTCCGTCTCCAGTCGATGTACCCGCGGTCGAGGGTCACCTCCCCAACGGAGAGCCGGGCGCGCGACATCCGAGCGACGAAGAGCCGTTTGCAGGTCTGGCGTTCAAAATTGCGACGGACCCGTTTGTCGGAAAGCTGACATTCTTCCGTGTGTACTCAGGCAGCTTGAAGTCGGGCTCGTACGTCTACAATGCGACGAAGGACAAGCGTGAGCGCGTCGGACGCCTGCTGCAGATGCACGCGAACAAACGCGAAGAGATCGAAGAAGTCATGGCTGGCGACATCGCCGCCGCGATCGGACTCAAGGACACGCGCACCGGCGACACGATGACGCTGGAAGATTCGCCGATCATTCTCGAGGCGATGAAGTTCCCGAATCCGGTGATTGACGTCGCGATTGAGCCGAAGACCAAAGCGGACCAGGACAAGCTGGCGATCGCGCTACAGAAACTCTCCGAGGAAGATCCGACTTTCCGCGTTCACTCCGATCCGGAGACTGGCCAGACGATCATCTCGGGAATGGGTGAGCTTCACCTGGAGATCATCGTCGACCGAATGCAGAGGGAGTTCAAGGTCGACGCGAACATCGGTCGTCCGCAGGTTGCTTATCGGGAGACGATCAAGAAGCGAGTTGAGAAGGTCGAAGGCAAGTTCATTCGCCAGTCTGGCGGTAAAGGACAGTACGGCCACGTCGTGATCAACATCGAGCCGGCGAAGCAGGGTGAAGGGTTCGTTTTCGAGGACAAGATTGTCGGCGGAACGATTCCGCGTGAATTCATCAAGCCGGCGGAGCAGGGAATGCGCGAAGCGCTCGAGGGCGGGGTGCTTGCCGGCTACCCGATGGTCGATGTGAAAGCCGAGCTCGTGTACGGCTCGTACCACGATGTCGACTCCAGCGAAATGGCGTTCAAGATTGCGGGATCGATGGCAATCAAGGAAGCAGCGAAGCGAGCGGGCGCGATCATTCTCGAGCCGATCATGAAAGTCGAGGTCGTCTCACCCGACGCTTACATGGGTGACGTGCTCGGCGATCTGTCCGCCCGCCGCGGACGAATCGGCGGAATGAATCAGCGCGGCGAAGCGCAGGTGATCGATGCGCAAGTGCCGCTGTCGGAGATGTTTGGTTACTCCACCAAGCTTAGATCGATGACGCAGGGCAGGGCGGTCTACTCGATGGAGTTCGCGCACTACGAGGAAGTACCGAAGTCGAAAGCTGAAGAGATCATCAATAAAGTCACTACAAAGGCGAGATAAGAATGAGCAAAGCGAAATTTGAGCGCACGAAGCCGCACGTAAACGTTGGCACGATTGGCCACGTCGATCACGGCAAGACCACGCTGACCGCGGCGATCACGGCGATCCAGGCCAAGAAGGGGTTGGCCCAGACCGTGGCCTTCGACCAGATCGACAAGGCTCCTGAGGAAAGAGAAAGAGGGATCACGATCGCCACCGCTCACGTCGAGTACGAGTCGGAGAAGCGTCACTACGCCCACGTCGACTGCCCGGGACACGCCGACTACGTGAAGAACATGATCACGGGTGCCGCCCAGATGGATGGCGCGATTCTCGTGGTAAGTGCCGCCGACGGCCCGATGCCACAGAC
>JBJMOA010000144.1:0-2529 GCA_045803975.1 Gemmatimonadaceae bacterium | reverse complement strand
GGCGACTGAGCGTCGGGGTGAACTCTAAGGCGAGGACCGAGGGCTCAGGACCAAGTGCATTTATGATCGCGGACTAATTGAGGATCTAGGACAAAGGGCATTCGCGCACGACCAAGGACAACCTGGGGACCGCGCGATGGGTTCTCGATCCTGCTTGTTCGCCTTTTGTCCTCGGACCTCACTTAGTCATCAATCAGCAATGCACTTGGTCCCAGGCCCTCAGTCAAGAACTGCCCGAAGCCCCAAGCCGCTCCGCGCATAGCTCTAAGCCGGTAGTTCTTAGGTGACCGTTTCCGTCTTATCGGACGACTATCTGATCGCGAAATCGTGCTCGAGCAACATCGTCGTCGGCAGAATCAATCTCTCCTGAACGGTATTCCTGCCGGCGATCGAGACTTTTGCCGTCACCTGCGCGCCGCGCGTAAATCCGCACATCAGGTAGGATCCGTCGCTGTTGGAATCGGTCTCCACTGTGCGCTGCTGGTTCGTCGACACGAGCCGGCCGTTCTGCTCCACCCACAGAATCTGCCACGTGGCCCACACGTGCGCCCTCGCCACCGGTTTGCCAGCGGCGTCCTTCACGTATCCCCCCACCAGCCCCTGCGCTTCGGTTCCCATCTCATTCTGTCCGCACAATTGCTTGCGCACCGAACTATATGAAGGAAGGATTACCGACACCTGTGCGTGCCCTCCGGCCGGCAGACTGATTGATTGCACACGCGACGGAATGCGCAGTAGTCGAAGGCGCGGATGCTCGAAGACGATCGTGTCACGGATCGCTCCGCTGATCGCGAGCTCGTACCGCCCGCTCGAGTTGGTCACCGCCCTGAAACGCCCACCGCCGGTGGAAACCTGGACGCCACCCAAACCGGTGCCGCTGGAGCTGTCGTAGACGATCCCGCTCACCACTGATTGACCGGCCGAGGCGGCGGCATCATCCGAGTCATCAGGCTCAGATGTCCGAGACGCGCTCGCTACGCGGGCTGTGCGACCCGCGGAATTCGCCATCCTGGGATTTGGCGCACCCGCGGGACGCGCCACACCGCCGACTTCCTGATAGCCGACAAGGCTATCGCGCGAGGCAATCGTCGCTGCACCGCTCGACAGCACGGCACGCGCAAGGCGCGGCATCCTGATGTACCAGCGCGGCACGATCCATTGTCCACCCGGAAGCTGCTGGAATTCCACGCGCCCCGACGTCCGCGCTACGCGCAGCGGGATCGGGAGATTCACATAATCGAAGTTGAGCGAGCGGAGCGCATTCGACTTGGGGTCGAGCCACAACACTCCCGTCAGTTCCGGCTGGGTCCCGACGCGAGAAGGCTTGAACTCCAGTCCCGCGAGACCGCTCTCCGCACCGTAGCCGCGAATTGCCGCGAAACAATGGCTTCGCACGAAGGGCTCCGACAGAATCGTCGCCGCGTCGGGCGCACGGTACACTTCGGCACTGGAGCTTTGGCCACGTCGTTCGGCGTCGATTTGCTCCCAGGAGATTCCTGTTGCCGGGCGTCGCGCAACCCGCGTGCGCGCCTCGGCACGCTCGGAGATAATCGCCAAGTCGCGATCGAGCACTCGCTCGTAGAGATCTATGTCGAGCGGTACCAGTCCCTGCGCCTCTGTCACGGCGCTCGCCGTCAAACCTTTCTTGAGCTCTACCCACAAATCACCCGCCGGCGTTCCCGGGCCGCCGAGTTGCTGGCACGCGGTTTCGCTGCGCGCAACAGTACTGATCGGCGTTCTCGTCAACGCCATTCCCGCTCGAACATTGATCGGTCGATCGCCGAGCAGGAGTTGCACGGAAGTCCAGGTATCGTAGCCCATTTTGTCTGCGCGCAACCGATAGGGTCCGCGCGAAGGAGCGCGGACGTCGATTCGGCCGCTCTGGTCGCTGAACCCGCCGCCTAGCGCAAACTGGGCGGCTGAATCGAATAGAGAGACGTTGGCGCCGACGATGGGCTTGCCCGTTGCCGCATCGACGACTTCGATGCGCACGTCCTGCGCGCCGGCGCGGGAGCCGGCCACGAGTATTACCGCAGCGAGAATGATTGGCCGCACTTGAATATCCAGCGTTTTGAGATGACGATGGGCGGCCAGACCCTACCGGCCGACCCTATCTAAAGGACGCTCGATCGGGCCGGGGGTTTTGCTTTGGTCGATCTACGGGGCGTTCCTGGGCGTTTAGCGCGAACCGCGACGCCCGGCGCCTAGCGAGTGCCCGCAACGCGGCGCGCGACGAGCTGGTACCTACTCACTACGTTGCACCCGGCGACTTGAGCCGGAATGAAGTGGTTCTCAGTCGCGAACAGCATCGCGCTTTTCACGAACTGTGGGTCGGTCGCGCCCATCAGCTGAACGACGGCGGTGTCGCCCATTCCGTCGGGACGTACAGCGAACTCGACGACGACGCTGTCGCCGGGTCGAATCGTTGCAGTCGACGGCAGCCGGCGCGGATTACCAACCAGGTGGGCAAACGGGAGCGCATCGGTCGACACGTACTTCGAGATGCTGTCGGAGACAGCGGCGCAGCGA
>JBJMOA010000143.1:0-10924 GCA_045803975.1 Gemmatimonadaceae bacterium | reverse complement strand
GCGATTCGATGCTCGGCCGCGAATCGCCGGTCGACCTCCGTTCGGCATCGGTCTTTGGCAACGGTATGAACGTGCCGCGAAAACTCACCAGCCTGTCAGTCGCAGCCGGCATTCCGGTGCGAAGTTGCCACGGGTAGTATGTCGCGAGCGGCACCATAATCTCCACGCTCCGGATTCCACCCACCTCGTTGCCGACGCTGTCCACGCGCGACACGAATATCGGATATGGTGGGCCGAGCGTAGGTGGCTCGCGTTCGATGATGCCGCGATTCCAACGGGCGCCGAGACTCATTCGGTATGGCTGATAGGGAATTCGTGCAACCGGAAGATTCCCGATCGTGGGGAAGTGTGCATCCGCGGGCGAGACGAGGTTTCCGGACGCGAGAGTTGGATATGTCGAAGGCGGCGGTTCTTTTCCCTTCATCACCCATTCTGTGAGCGCAGCCATCAACGCTCTGAGGGCCAGCCGCTGATCCAATGGGTCGCCGCGGTACGCGCTCGTCCCCGTAATTTTTTCCGTCTCGGGTGGCGGCCACGCAGCCGGACTCGAGTGCTGCGCCGATGAAATCACGTAGCGCCTTTCGCTGGGAAGAAAGCCCACATCGGTTTTGCCGTCGGGCGTCGTGTGAGTCAGCGAGGCCGCGCGGCCCCAGTACTCGTGGCCGCCATCCACGTAGAAAACCTTCGTCTCGCCGGAGCCGCGCAGGTTGTCACGCAGGCCCGCTCGCTCGCCGGTGACAGGATCAGTTGTCGGAACGCTCGTGAACGGAAAGACGTCGGTTGGATAGAAGAAGGTCGAGTACGGTTGTGCATCGCGCGAGGGCTGCGCGAATCGATGATTGAAACTGCCGCGCCCCGCACCGGCGGTGTGAACGAAAAAGCCGTCGAACGAGACGCGTCCTTTCTCGTCGGTATTGAAGCCCTGATAGAGGAAATGGCGAATGAATCTCCCGGTTTGCGACACGCCGTAGCCGATTCCGTATTTCACGTGCGCGACAGCCGAGGAGTCGTACTTGAGATACGACATCATGTCGCGCACCGCGGCGAGGCCGGCGCCGACTACGACCGGATTCTTTGCGCGATACACCACCTCGTAGATCTTCCCTGGCACGAATCCGTTTGCCATGTAAACGGAGCGCGGATCGGCGACTGCGGTTCCGCCGCTGTCTCGTGCGAACCGCCACTCTCGCCGGGGAATCGTGGTTCGCGGTCCGGTGGGAGAATCGCGGACGGTGAGGACGTTGACAGGATCGTTCTCGTTCGCAACTGGATACGCGATCGGGCGACCGAGGGTATGGCCAAGTGGAATGCTGTTCGTAGCGGAGTCGATAGTGACGTCGCTGCGGACGATTCCGGTAATCGGCGCGGTTGCCGATCCAACCGGTGGTGCTATGAAGTGCAGCCCGGCTGATGATGGCGGTACATCCCACTGCCAGCCGACGGCGACGATCGTGATTCCGCGATTCATCAGCAGCGCGTCACCGTAATACTCGGCGATCAAGGGCGATGCGGAGCTGGTGCGACCGATGTTGAAAATGAAAGTCGTCATGCCGCCGCGATTGACAATGTCGATTACCGCGAGGTCAGCTGCCCGCTGGGCGTCCTTGGGTCGAAGGATCACGAACTCGCCGACCGCCTGCACTTCTCCGTTCGCGTTGCGCGGCGCGAGCTCGAGATCGACGATCTTCCGGTTCTCCGGATTTCTGGGATCGAACGCGAAATAGACGAGACCCGTGATCCGTTCGTAGGCGCCGGCGGATCCAAACGTGCCCGCGATGTCCGCTCGCGTTCGGATCTCCACTCTCACGACGCGGGCAATGGCAATCGCGGAGTTTAGAGTGAGCGCGGCAGCGGCAAGCAACAATGCGCGCGCGATTTTTGTCGCTCGATCGATTTTTGTCATGTTTGCGGACGGGGTGCGTATTGCAACCTACTGGCAAAGGCTGCAATCATTAACATATTCGTCCTCACGACTATAAGGAGGAGACATGAATCTGTTTCGTTGGACTGGACTTGTTGTGATGGTCGCCGCCGGCGGCGCTTGCGCCGACGGGACCGGCCCACAATCGAGCGTGCGCGCCGGTGATGTTCGGCTCACAGTGCACGCGTCCGCGCCCGAGATTCAGCCAGGATCGCCGGTTACCCTCAGAGTGGAGCTGGTGAACGAGGGCACGCTGGCAGTGACCCTACACTTCAGCGGCGGGTGTCAGATCGTCCCCATAATCAGGAACGCGGCGGGAGACATCGTGGTTCCGTTCGGTGGTAGCTGGGCGTGCGTCGCGGCTCTCACGCAGCTGACACTCGCGCCTGGTCAGCCGGTTGTCCGTGAGTACGTCTGGACGGGTAGCACGGAGTTCCAATCCGAGATGCCGCTTCGGCCGCTCCCGTCAGGCAGGTACATTTTTTCGGCGATCGTCCCGGCGGGAGAAGGAAAGCTCACCGCAAGTACCGGCATCGTTCTTAAGTAAGGACGGGCACTGCAGTGAGCACCCGCAACTGGCAACTGCAACAGAATCGGTGCCAGGTATTAGAGAAGCCTGTGCCTCTAACACCTGGCACCTGTTCTGTTGCATCTGCAGTCAGTCCCACCACCCGTGTAAGTACCACGAATCCTCCCGAGCATCGCGGTACAGCCAGACCATCATCCCATCATCCGTAACACACCGAAAATATTCGCGCGCGTACGGCTCGTTCCACTGCCCCCCCGACACACGGTCGGGGCCGGCGGCGGAAGTGATCTGCATCCATTCCTTGTCGCGGAACTGCACGGGGACATCGTGATCGCGCCGCCGTTTCGTCGTCACCGCAATTCGCCGCGGCGCCGGCAGGAGCTGCAGCGTCAGACGCGGGGCAGCGGTCGCTTTTGCTACTCGCTCCCTCAATTGAATGCGCGCTGAAGCCTGCGCCGGTTCCTGGCTCATCCACTCCGTGCGGCGATCGATGAGGGGATGCTGGGTATTGCGCGGAGTCACCACGACCGCGCCCTGATCATCGAGGAGCTGCGCGATTGTCTCCTCCGCGGCGCGCGCCGTCGCAAAACCACGGTCGAAAATGTCGCCCTGCCGCTCCACCTCTCCGGTGACGGCTTCGACCCGCATCGTAATCCCGACGACACCGTCGGGTAGAGTGATTCGCTCCAGGTGGGTGCGAATGAGCCGCATCCACGCCTTGTGGCTCGATGTCGATCGCGCTGGCCGCACCAGATGCTCGAAAGTCTCGCGATTGGCGAGCGAGAACAGCATCGTCATCTCGCGCGCGCACTGTCCGCGCGACTTGAGGTCCGTCGTGATGTTTCCCACCAGTGCGTTGATGATGAAAACGAGACGCTCCGGATCCTTGAGCGTGTAATCCACCCAGTCGAGCGAAGCCGACGGCAGCGCCCGCGGCATGCTGGCGAAAATGCGACGCATGTCGTCCGCCCTCGACAGCCGCCACAGATGCGCGCCCTCGGCGCCGAAGCGAACTTCGACGGACTCGAGATCGAGCCTCGCCATATCAGCGCAGCTCTCGATGCCGATTCCATCGAGCAGCGTCGATAGCGTGGGCGATGGCTCGAGTACGCCAATAGGGAATCGAGCGAGGTAATCGCGCTCGTCACCCGGCGGTACCACGATGAGCGCACTATTTCCGTAGAGCGCCGCGACTTCCGCGCAAATCGGGACGATGGAGATCGCGGCCCTCACCTTCTTCACTCCCTTCGAGTGAAAGACCTCGACAAGGTTTCCGGCCAGAGACTCGGCGCTCATTCCCCGGGCGTCAGCCCAGACGACCCCTCGCGCTCCCAGCATTACACGCGGAGCGACGCCGAGGAGCGAAGGAACGAGTTGCTGAAGAAGCTCGTTCTCCGGCGGCGCCGCGCCAAACGCGGGAGAAGGGACAGGTGCCCAGAGGCAGATGAAAGTCATTTCGGCAATTGAGGCGGGCGACTAGAATAACCCGAACATATCCCGAAAGCAAGAAGGGCGCCGCCGACTAAATTCCAACGCAGGAGGAGATTGGATGCACGCCCGGCTCGCCGAGACGATGAGCTTTGTCGAAGAAAAAAGGAAAGAGCTTCTTGAAAGCTTCGAAGGAGTGCCCGGCGACCGTCTTCGACGGCGCGCGGCCAGTGACGGGTGGTCGGTCGCCGAAATCCTCGAGCATCTGCGAATGGTAGAGGCTGGTGTGGCGCGTTTGATCGCGAAGCGGGCAACCCAGGCGCGTGAAGCGGGACTTGGCGAGGAGACGTCAACAACCTCTGTAATGCCTTCGTTCGATCGGTACGCTGTGATGCTGGATAGCGCGACTCTGAAGTCTCCACCGACCGTGCAGCCGCGTTCCGACGTGGACGTCAGCGAGGCGATCGAGGGCCTGCAAAGCTCGCGCGAAGCTCTTCGCGCCGCGGTTGTCGCGGCAAATGGCCTCGCCCTGGGCGAGGTCAAACACACTCACCCTGTAGTTGGCGAGCTCGATCTCTATCAGTGGCTCATCTTCCTCGGCCAGCACGAAGGCCGACACCGGAAGCAGATCGAGCGCACACTCAAATCAATTCCCGAATGAAAAAAAGTCCGGTCAAGTTCGTCGCGCTGGCGGGTCTCCTTGCCGTCGCGCTCACTACGGTTGCCGTCCGCAACCCACCCCTCGCCGCGAGGTCCGAAAAGCCCACCATCACCGTTTATAAGAGTCCGACCTGCGGCTGCTGCAAGAGCTGGATCGAGCATGTGAAGAAGCATGGGTACCAAGTCGACGCGAAGGACACGCCCGACATGGCGGAGATCAAGCGCACCCTCGGTGTGCCGGACGGCCTGACGTCCTGCCACACCGCCATCGTCAACGGCTACCTGATCGAAGGTCATGTCCCGGCAGCGGACATCGATCGCCTGCTGGCGCAGAAGCCCAAAGTTGCGGGTCTCGCGGTGCCCGGAATGCCGATGGGGTCGCCAGGAATGGAGGGGCCGACGTCTCAGCCTTATCAAGTCATGTCGTTCGACAAGTCTGGGAAGACGGCGGTCTTCGCGAAGCACTAGGTCGATCTCCAGCTTTACCGCCTCGCCGCCTGTTACAGGCGAGGCGAAATCGACGGACCGCTTGCAATGCAAGGGATGTTTATATATACATTCCTTGTGCATAATCTCCCAAGTAGAGCGCAGCCTGCCCGCAGGCTTCCCAAGGCCGTCACCTCGTCACGGACGAAGGTGCGGACTGCCACGCGCGGCGACGTCAGCCAGATCCTCGAGCTGGTCACACCGTACGCGGCGCAGGGGCTGATGTTGCCGCGGACGTTCGACCAGATCGCCGCGCGCATCGACAACTACGTCGTCGCCATCGATGGATCGGGTCGCGTCGTGGCGTGCGCCGCGCTGGAGGAGTATTCGCCGTCCCTGGCGGAGGTGTCTTCCGTTGCCGTGGCGCCAAAGCACCACGGGAAGGGGCTGGGAACGCAGGTAGTACTCGGCGTCGAGCGGTTGGCCCGCGCGCGCGACATCGAAGAACTGTTCGCTCTCAGTCTCACCGACGAATTCTTCCTCTCGCTCTCGTACAAGCCCACGCCGATCGCGCGCTACCCGGAGAAGCTCGCGCGGTACGATCTGCTATCGAGGTCCGGCGTCGAGATCGTTCCCAAGCGTTGCTTCCAGAAGGTGCTTGGGAAAGCATGGGACGCCCCGCGGCTCGTTGACACGACCGAGTCGAATCAGAGGATGGCCGGGTAGGCCGAGAGCTACCGCTCGACGATATCCTGCAAAGTCTGACGAATCGTCGGGTCGGAGTTGCGCGACAGCGCGGAAATCGCGCGGCGTTTGAGCTGCGGATTCTGTTCGTTGCGCGCGATCCAAACGAGCTTGTCGGTCGCCGGCTTGTCGGCGGCTCGCGAATAGATCGAGATTAGAGCGCTGCGCAGCTGCGTGTCCGAGATGGGATCGTAGAGCGCAACCAGCGACGGCGTGGTCGCTCCCGCTCGCGACAGGTGCTCGAGCGCACGACGGCGAGCCTCCGGCGTGAGCCTCTCATCGCGCACCACACCTACCAGCCATTGTACGTTCTCGCTGCCGCCGAGCTCGGCGACGGATGTGAGCACCGCGTCTTGGGAGCGGTTGCCCGTGAGCCGTGGGTAGAGCGAGCGGAGGAGGCTGGCATCCTGATTCGTCACGTAGTGGCGGCCAAGACCGCGAATGGCAACTGCGAGCAGTTCGTCGGGAAGATCGGTGCGTTGCGCTGTCGCACGAAGGAATTGACGCGCGCGTGGGTCGCCCGATGATGACAGCACCCTCATGCTCTCACGGCCGATCCAGGAGCTCGCATTGCTGTTCGCGAGTTGGATCAGTGGCTGGATGCCGGCACCGTGATCGAGCCGTGAGAGCACCGATAATGCTTGCGTTCTGACGCCTTGAACATCGCCCTCGTTAGTGGCGATCTGAACCAGCGAAGAAGCAATTCGATCGAGTTGGCGCGACTCGGTGCGCGTCAATCCGGACAGCGCCGCGCGCCGAGTCTCGAGCGGCCGAGCCTGATCGCGACCGATGTCGAGGAGTCTCGCGCTCGCGTCGACGCTGTCGCCAAGAAGAGCGGCGAAGATCGCATCGCGTCCCACTCTGCCATCCGCGCGCGCTGCGATTGTCAGCAGATAATCGGCCGCTTCGCCGGGCGAGACGGTTCCGAGATTCGTGGTAGCGCCGTCGTTGGCGGCTGGGTCGGCTCCGACATAAGTCCGTAGTGCGACGACGTTTCTGTCGGCGAGATCCAGAACGACGCGAACCGGCCCGGACTCACATTGATTGGACGCATCCGAAGAGAACGACCCATAGAAATTTCCGGCACCGGTCGAGATATAAGTACGGCCATCTCCGCATACTCCCGGGCGTGCCTTGTAACTGAATTGCACAGATCGCCCTGACGCCGACGCTATCCGGCTGGCGAGAGTCTGGGCGCCCGAAGCCGCGCTGACGGTAAGAATCGCGCAAACGGCCAGGCCCGTGCGAAGCATTGTCATTTGTCGATGATCTCCAGTAGAAGCTTCTTGGTGCGCGGATCGTTCTTGCGCGACAGGGCTGAGATGGCGTAGCGACGCATGTCGGGATCGGTTCCCGCGCGCGCGATGTCGAGCAGCTTGTCGGTCGCTTCCGGCTCGGTGCGTCGCGAGTAGAGGCTGATCAACTGCTCGCGAAGCGGGCGGTCGCCAGCAACGTCGTACATCTTCGTGAGGTCGCCGATTGGAATCGTCGACCGTCCGGCATAACGAAGCGCCGTCGCACGAACATCCGCCGGCTCACTCTGGTTGCGAACGATCGAGAGCAGCCACTGGTCGTTGTCGGGGCCGCCGATGCGCGCCACGGAACGTATTGCCGCTGCTCTGAGGCTCTTCGTCTCGAGACGTGGATAGAGCGACCTGATATACGCTCCGTTGTCGCCGGCATGCTCGGCATCGATGCTCGATAACGCCGCGATGCGAAGGTTCTCGTTGACGTCGCTGCGCTCGATGATGTTGCGAAGACTCTGACGGGCGCGCGGACTGTCGCTGCGACCGAGCGCACCGACGGCGGCCCGTTGCAGCTCGTCGTTGCCGGGAGTGCGCGCCATTTCCTCAATGGTCGAAATCGCCTGGTCGCCAGGCATGGCGGCAAGAAAGCGCAGTGCCTCGGCGCGAACCCTCACGTCCGGATCGTTGCGCGCGGCACCGATCACCAGACTCTGTGCTTCGGCATCAGTGCGGCGGCCAAGTAGGTAAAGCGCGGCACGCCGCAGACCGGCGGAGCATTCGTCACGACGCGCGAGTAGGCGGCGCAAGATCGGGGTGGTCGACTCGGGGTCGGTTTGTCCAAGCGAGTTCAGCGCTTCGACGCGTACGGCGAGATCTTCGCGGTCGCATGCGCCGCCGGGTTGGGCGGCGGCGACGTTGACCATCTTGCGCGCGTCCGCGTCGCCTTTGGCGGCGAGCGCGCCACGAATTCTTGTCGCCAGCACCGGCGCATCGGTTTGAAGCGAAGCCTGGCGATAGCTACGACCGCTATCCTGTAGCGCGTTCAGCGCATCACGAAGGTCGTTCACGCCGCCGATCCGATAGAGAGCGAACGCACGCCAGTAACGCGCATCCGAGGCGTAGACGGAGTTCGGAAATTTCTGACTGATGTCGCCGAACAGCTGAGCGGCGCGGCGATACTCGCCGCGGTTCAGTGCCTCGCGTGCGAGACGATACAACGAGTCAGCGGGATCGGCGTCGTTCCACGCCTTGGGCGGATCGCTCGTGATTCCGCTGAATTGGCGCTCGAATGGTGAGATGCCCTGGATCCTTTCAATTGCCATTGGTGGGAACGGCGTCATTGGAGTCATCGGACTCATTGGTGCCATCTGCATCGGAGGCACCGGTTGCATCGCGACAGGATCCATTAGCATCGGCTCGGGCGGCATCGTCGGCATTGCGGGGAATTCCGGCATTTCCATGTCGAAATCGACGAGTGGCATGTCCGGCCCAACGGTCCACGCCATTGTATGCGGTGCGAGCTCGAAATCGACGTCAGGCATTTCGAAATCCATGTTAGGCATTTCGAAATCCATGTTGGGCATTTCGAAATCCATGCTCGGCGCCTCGAACGTGATGACCGGGCGACGCTTGGCCTTCGGTGTGGGCGCCGGTGCCGGCGTCGGCTTGACCCCCGGCGTCGGCTTGACCGCCGGCGTCGGTGGAGCTGGCGTCGGTTCCGGAGTGGGGTCTTGCGCGACCGCTACGGTCGCGAGCGCGAAGATGCCGAGTGCTGCCGTAATGAGAGCTGCCTTGTTCATCCTTCCCTCATTCTGATTGAGTTGTTGCAACCGCAGAGTTTAGACGCGAGATCACGTCGCCTTGTTCGACTGCCTGATGAATCAAATCCAGATCGCCCTTGTTTCGCTCGGTGCGCAATCGCGCAACCTGCACGAGCACGAGCTCGAGATCCTCGAGAAGAGAGCGAAGCTTCGGGTCCTGCATTGCCGCGGGGGAGTCGATCAAGAGACGCGTCGTCACGAGAAGATCGGCTGCTTTGTTGGAGAACGCCGCATCCGTGGTTGCGCCGGCGTTCTTCGCGGGCAACGAGATAAGGAGAGCGGCGGCCTGACCCAGGTAGCGATTCGTTTGGTCGCGGTAGACGTCGGCGACAGCGGAGGTGTCGTTTACCGACGCTTGATTGGCGGCAATCTGTGACACCGCCGCGGCGTCAGTCGCGGACTTTTGCCGCGGCAGGTAACGCCCGATCCCAATACCTATTACCAGCGCGGCGGCGGTCGCGAGCCATGGTGCGAGCGAGCGCATGCTGCGTGTAGCCGGTATTGCGATCGGTCGATTGAAGTGCGCGTCCTCGATCACCGTCCACATCTCGTCGAGCGGCGCCTCGGGTGGAGCATTGAAGCTCCCCGGCAGCTCGCGAATCACCTGATCAAAGCGATTGTCGTCCATCGTTCTTCCCTCCTAATCCCTGAACGCAGCGAGGACTTCCCTGAGCTGCGCTCTTGCCGCGGACAGCCGACTCTTGCAGGTCCCCTCTGGGACGCCGAGGATCCCGGCGATTTCCGCGTGCGTGTATCCCTCGATGTCGTGCATTATCAGCGTTGTCCGATAAGCTTCCGAAAGATTTTCCACCGCCCGGGCGATGCATTCCTTGAGGTCGGGCTCCGCTTCCGGAGTCGTGTCCTCGATCGAATGCGCTTCGTCGAGCGTGACTTCACGTGCAGTTCGTACTTCGCCTCGTCGCGCGTTCGAGACCACCGTGACGGTGATGCGGTGCAGCCAGGTCGAGAACGCCGCGTCGCCGCGGAATTGCGAGAGCCGCGAGAACGCGCGAATGAACGTGTCCTGCGTGAACTCGCGGGCTTTCTCCGCGTCGCCGCTCAGTCGATAGGCAAGAGAGAAGACCCGTGGCGCGTGCGTGTCGTACAGCGCACGCCCGGCCAACCGATCCCCCGCAATGGCTCGGGCGATGAGCTGTCTCTCGTTCACGCGGTGATGCTATCCGCCGATCTCTGTCGCGAACATTTGCTAACAGTTCGACACACCGATGCTGCGGATCGTTCGGTAGCTGGTGACTATGTGCGGATTGAGAACGGAAAACTACAAAAGCGGGGTGTCGGGTGCCGGGGACTGGGTACTGGGTGCGAGGTAAAACGACTTTACCGGTACCTAGCACCTAGCACCCGGCACCCGGCACCCCGTCTTGCTTTTTGTTTGTTTACTTAGCTACGAGCGCGAACCCCTCGCCTATCCCTGAGCCCGGGTTCCAACCCGATCCTCAAATCGTACGGCACCACGGAGACGGGAAAGTCCGCGCTCCGGTTCCAGCCGAGTGAGCGGGCGCGCACGCGGATCATTACTTCCTGTGCTTCGGCGGGGTCACCGAATGGAGTCTTTCTCCACCGGTAAGTCTCGCGCAGAATCTGCGATGTCATGCGAAGACTCGCCATCGATGCGTGCGTCGTGAGCGTGACCAGCGCGCCCCCTCCTTCGCGCGCGGCGCGGGAAAGTCGCACATTCTCGGTGCCTTCGGGCTCGATGCCTGCAATTACGACCAGAGCAAAACCTCCGCAGCGCAGGAGTTCCTCCGCGGCGCGGAGCCCATACTTTCGCGATCGTGGTCGAACGAGAATCGGACCTTCTTCCCAGAACGGACCCGCCACTGTGCCAAGCCCATCGACCCAGATCGCTCGCTCTCCCTGGGCGACAGTAGTGTGACACGCCGCCCTCAAGACGGCGGTTGCTCCGCCCTGCGGCATCCAGACAGTGAGTCGCCCGCGTGGCAAGCCGCGACCGGGAAGAATCGCATCGAGCGCATCGATGCCGGTCGCAACGGGCTCCGCCGTCCGGTGAGTAACCGGCGTAGCATCGGGAAACCGATGCTCGATGAGTGCGCGGATGGCAGCGTTCCGATCAGACATAGCTCTGCTATTCTAGCCCGAATATATCCCGAAGGCAATAAGGGTGCCC
>JBJMOA010000142.1:0-21376 GCA_045803975.1 Gemmatimonadaceae bacterium | reverse complement strand
GTTCGCCGAAATTCGCTACAGCGGTCGACCCGCCGCCGTACTTCGCGGCTTCCGGGCGCTCTACCTCGCTCTGCCCATCAATCTGATCATTCTCGGCTGGGTAACTCGAGCCATGATCAAGATCCTCACCATCTCCCTCGGCCTGCATGACGTGACGCTGCTCGGCATGCGCGTCTCGGGAGAGGTCGTAGCCGTCGCGATTTGCTTTATCATCACCGTCGCCTACTCAGCAGGCGCTGGTATGTGGGCGGTGCTATGGACCGATCTCGTTCAGTTCGTGATCAAGATGACAGCGGTGATCATCCTTGCCGTTTATTCGCTGCGCGCCGTCGGCGGATTGGCCGCGCTGAAAACGGGTCTCGCGGCGCACTTCGGCGACGCCGATGCCGCACTCTCCGTACTTCCACTGAGAGTCACTGACACTGGAATCGAAGCATATGCGTGGATGCCTTTGCTGGCGCTCTTCGTGTTCCTATCCGTCCAGTGGTGGGCAGCGTGGTATCCCGGTGCTGAACCAGGCGGCGGTGGATACGTAGCGCAACGGATCTTTTCCTCAAAGACCGAGCGCGACGGTGTCCTTGCGACTCTCTTTTTCAATGTTGCACACTACGCAATCAGACCGTGGCCGTGGATAATCACCGGCCTTTGCACGGTTCTTCTCTATCCGGCGGGCATCGGCCCGGCACACGACCACGAGGCCGCGTACGTGCAGGCGTTCGTCGATCTCCTTCCGACGCCGTGGCGCGGTTTCATGATGGCCGGGTTTGCGGCGGCATACATGTCCACTGTCGGGACTCAGCTCAATTGGGGCGCTTCTTATCTGGTGAACGACTTCTACAAGCGCTTCGTCAATCGCGACGCCACCGAGAGGCATTACGTGACCATGTCGCGTCTTGCCACGGTATTCCTCTTCCTCGCATCTGCCCTGGTCACGATGCAATTGCAGACGATCGAGGGGGCCTGGAAATTCCTGCTCGCCTTGGGGTCAGGCACCGGCCTCGTGCTGATCCTTCGCTGGTACTGGTGGAGAATCAACGCGTGGAGCGAGATCAGCGCGATGATAGCCTCGTTCGTCGTTTCCCTCGTAGGGATCGCTACGATCAAGCCACGCTTCCCCGCCGGCGACCTCCGCGGCGATGCCTGGGTGATGCTCGTTACCGTGGCCATAAGCACAGTCGTCTGGTTAGGGGTGACCTTTGCCACCAAGCCCGAGCCAGACAGGGTCCTGGAAGCGTTTTACCGGCGCGTGCGGCCGGGCGGGCCAGGCTGGGAGACGGTGTCGACACGGGCTGGCTTTGGCAGGGAAAGCATCCCAGGTGGCGCGCTCGCGTGGACCAATTGGATCGCCGGAATCGTCGCCGTGTATTCTTCTCTGTTCGGAATCGGGAAGCTGGTCCTGGGAAATCTCGTTCCCGGCTTGATAATGTTGGTCATCGCCGTGTTGGCGTTTGCCTGGATTGCGCGGTCGTTCCGTGAGGAGCCGGCGACACTACCCGGCGTAGGCGTACCTGCCTAAATTTCATGCAGTACCGGAGGATAAATGTCAGTTTCGTCACAGCCTGAAATCGAGCTCACCGTCACGCCGAATGCTGGCGTTGAGGTCAAGAAGTTTATGGACGCCGAAGGCGTAACCGCCGAAGAGGGCGGCCTGCGCGTAAGCGTGCAGCCGGGTGGCTGCAGCGGCTTCAAGTACAGCCTCGTCATCGAGGATCGCGCCGCCGAGGACGACCTCATCATCCCGCGCGAGGGCTTCAACGTCTTCGTTGACCCATTCTCGGCGCAATACCTGAACGGCGTCACGATCGACTACGTGACTTCGATGCAAGGCTCCGGATTCACCTTCAAGAATCCGAATTCGACCGGCGGTTGCGGCTGCGGAAGCTCATTCTCTGCGTAAGTTCGCGCTGGCCGGCAAAATGAATCGAGGGCGGTGAAATGAAAACCAATTTCACCGCCCTCGATTTTATTGTACTGATTGCGTACCTGGTCGGAACGACCTTGCTCGGAATCTGGCTTGGGCGCAACCAGAAAGATGCAAAGGACTACTTCGTCGCCGGCAAGACGATCCCGTGGTGGGCGGTGCTCTTTTCTGTCGTGGCGACCGAAACAAGTGCGCTGACCTTCATCAGTATCCCGGGACTGGCTTATACTACCAATCTTGGCTTCCTGCAGATCGCGGCCGGATATCTACTCGGCCGCATCGTCGTCGCCTACACGCTGCTGCCGCGATATTACCAGGGCGATCTGGTGACTGCGTACGCACTTCTCGAGAAGCGATTCGGCATATCGACCAGGCGCTTCGCTTCGATCGTATTCATGGTCACTCGCGCGCTCGCCGACTCTGTTCGAGTATTTGCCACCGCGATCCCAATCGCCCTGATAATCGGACCGGCCCTGCCGCGGCAGTACGTAATGCCCGCGGCCATTCTGGTTCTCGGCGCCCTAACGCTGATTTATACGTACCACGGCGGAATGCGCGCCGTGGTCTGGACGGACGTCTTGCAGACGAGTGTGTACCTGGTGGGCGGCCTCAGCGCCGTCTATCTCCTCGGCAAAGGAGTCACCGGCGGTTGGTCCGCCATTCTGGGCCAGGCTAACGCTGTCGACAAGCTCCGCGTCATCGAGGTGTACACCGGCTTCGACAGGGCGCAGACGTTGTTTGCAGGCCTGATTGGCGGCGCATTTCTTTCGATGGCATCGCACGGCGCCGACCAGCTGATCGTGCAACGGCTCCTCGCAGCGTCAAGCCTCAGGGACTCGCGCAAAGCGCTGATCGGGAGTGGAATTGCGGTCTTCCTGCAGTTCACTCTTTTCCTGATGATCGGCATCGGGTTGTTCGCGTTCTATCAGGGCCGCCACTTCGACGTTCCTGATTCCATTTTCCCCACCTTCGTGGTGGACAGCATGCCGGCGGGACTGCGTGGGCTGATCGTTGCGGCGGTGCTCGCCGCGACGATGAGCGCGCATTCGGGCGCGCTCAACTCTCTGGCTGCCGCGACCACGCACGACATTTTTCTGCCGCTCACCGGCAGAACAGCGGACGATCCGCGCACCCTTCGTGTCGGCAAGCTGTTCACCATGTTTTGGGGCGTCATCCTGTTGTTGATGGCACTCCTGTACCCGGAACAGGGTACGCCGGTCGTGGTGGTGGCGCTTTCAATTGCCTCGTTCACGTACGGTGCGCTACTCGGTGGGTTCTTTCTCGGCATGCTGTGGCGCAGAGCAAATCAGCGCGACGCGATCACCGGTATGGCCGTCGGTATTGTCGCCATGAGCTTCGTGGTTTTCGCCAAGCAGATGATCCCGCTCTTTCCCGCATTCAAGGGGACGCTCACCTCGCTGTCGCACATTGCGTGGCCGTGGTACGTCCTCATCGGAACGGTATTCACAGTTGGCGTCGGGATGATTTCTTCGCTGACGCACCCTGCCCCGACGGGGGCGAGCCGCTGGAAATGAGCGAGATCGTCATCGGCGTCGACGGCGGTGGATCGAAGACGCGTGTCATCGTTGGAACGGCTGAAGGCGAGGTCCTCGCGAGCGTCGACGGGCCAAAATCGGCTGTCACACCCGGTCAGGTTGCCCGCTCTGCCGATGTGATCGCGGAGCTGGTGACCCAGGCGCTACGCGAGATCGCGCTGCCAGGTGCCGTGTTTCCGCGCGTCCTCTACTGCGGCGTGGCGGGAACGGGACGAGACGAGGAAAGGCGCGAGCTCCATGCTGCTCTCGACGAGAAGGAGCTCGCCGAAGAGGTAGTAATCGACTCCGACGGCCTGATTGCGTTGTATGACGCGTTCGACGATCGCGCGGGGATCTTGCTGGTCGTCGGCACCGGTTCGATTGCGTACGGGCGAAGTCCGGCTGGCGAGATCGTGCGTTGCGGGGGTTGGGGACCTACTTTCGGCGACGAAGGCAGCGGCGGCTGGATCGGCAGACGCGCGCTCAGCATCGTCGCCGCATCGAGCGACGGCCGCGAGCCGCCCACTGCACTTCTCTTCCCCATTCTCGCGGCGACTCAGTGCGAAGATGTCGCGGATCTTATTCCGTGGGCAGTGGCGGCAGACGCGCGTGCGTTCGCGTCGCTGGTTCCAGTCGTATTCAGCACCGCGGCGGCTGGAGATCCGCGCGCCAATGCGCTGATTACTCTCGCCGCCGAAGAGCTCGTGCTGCACATACGAGCGTTAGCGCGCCAGCTTTTCACCGACGAGCGCGCTTCCGTTGCCGTGGCGCTCAGTGGCGGCTTGATGGATCGCGGCTCGCCGCTCAGGAAGCGGCTTGAGCAGCGCCTGAAGTCCGCGGTCCCGGGGGCACAGGTTCGAGCGGAAGAGGTCCTTCCAGCGCGTGGGGCACTTCGGGCTGCGGCCCGCCGAATTCACCTTCCCACTTAGCCATCACGACTGTCGCAAGACAGTTGCCGATAAGATTTACGCTCGTTCGCGCCATGTCCATCAGCTCGTCGACGCCGAGGATGATGGCAACTCCTTCCAATGGCAAACCGAACGTGTGCAGCGTTCCCGCTAAAATGACCAGCGATGCACGCGGTACCGCGGCAACACCCTTACTCGTCAGCATCAGGGTCAACATCATGACGAGTTGCTGACCCAGCGAGAGGTTCACCCCTGCGGCTTGCGCCACGAACATCGATGCAACCGCGAGGTAAAGCGTCGAGCCATCGAGGTTGAACGAGTATCCAGTCGGCATCACGAAGGCGACGATGCGCCGCGGAACACCGATTCCCTCCATCGCCTGCATCGCGCGCGGCAACGCTGCCTCGGAAGAGGTCGTCGAAAAGGCGATGAGGGCTGGTTCGCGGACGGCGATGAGAAACCTCTTCATCGGGACCCGAAACATGATCGCAACCGGCAAAAACACGACGAGGAGCAGCACAACCAGCGCGCCGTAGAGCGTCAAAATCAGCTTGCCGAGATTCAGCAGCACTCCGAGGCCGCTATGTCCGACGGTTACCGCGATCGCCGCGCCGATTCCGATTGGCGCGTATCGCATCACGATCGCGGTGAACTTGAACATCACCTCCGCCAGGCCTTCGCAACCAGCGAGCACGATTTCTTTCGGCCGGCCGCGGACCTGAGACAACGCGACGGCAAACAGGATGGAAAAGAAAACGATCTGCAGCACTTCGTTCTTGGTCGCCGCCTCGAAAAAGCTTTGAGGCACGACGTGCTCGAGGAACCCCATGCCCGTCGGACTCGCCTGCGCGAGTTGCTGCCCCTGATCCGCGGACGCGTGGATCGTCACTCCGATGCCAGGCTTGACGACGTGCGCGGCGCCAAGGCCGATGAACAGTGCGATCGTCGTTACGATCTCGAAGTAGATGATCGATTTGAGCGCCAGTCGGCCGACGCGTTTCATGTCGTCGCCGTGTCCAGCGATCCCCACGACCAACGTACCGAAGATGATCGGAACGATGATCGACTTGATCATCCTGAGAAAAACCGTCGACAGCGGCTTGAGCGTCAGCGCGAAGGTCGGAAACATCCAACCGACGAGGACGCCAATCACCATCGCGATCATTATCCACGATGTCAGCGAGATGCGTCGGAGGTTGCGGAAGATCACAGCCATGGGATTTGTGGTAACGACTCGGTCAGCGCGCGATCGGCGGTGGCGGCTCGACGGGGACTGGCCCTGATCGCCGCCTGAGCGTCGAGTGACCGTACCCGTACGCGATATACAAGGCGAGGCCGATGAGGAGCCACCAGCCGAAACGAACCCACGCCAGGCGCGGTAATCCGCGCATGACGAATATGCACAGACCCGCGCCGACGATTCCGACCACATGCACGAACGGAACCCGGAACGGCCGTGGGCGCGACGGATCGGTGTACCGAAGCACTATCACACCGATGCACACGAGCGTAAAAGCGAACAGCGTTCCAATGTTCGTAAGGTCGTAGGTCTCTCCAGCGTCGCCGATCAACGACCACAGCGCAACGAATACTCCCGTGAGAATCGTCGTGATGTACGGGGTTCGATACCTGCCGTGAACTTTGCTCGCCCAAAGCGGCAGCAGCCCATCACGCGCCATCGCGAAGAAAATGCGCGGTTGCCCGTACTGAAACACGAGCAGCACGGCTGCCATCGAAACCACCGCTCCTAAAGCAACAATCTTTGCGATGTTTGTCATCCCCGTGGCATTGAGCGCGTACGCGAGCGGATCGGCTGCCGTGCCCAGATCCTTCGACGGGACCATTCCCGTGAGAACCGCGCCGATGATTACGTATATCACCGTACAGATCGCTAATCCGCCGAGAATCCCGATCGGAAGATTGCGCTGTGGATTCTTCGTCTCCTCGGCTGCCGTCGAGATCGCATCGAATCCGATGTACGCAAAGAATACGATCGCCGCGCCTTGATGGACCCCGGTAAAGCCGTTCGGCGCGAATGGGTGGTAATTGGCAGTGTTGATATGCTGCGCGCCCATGATGATGAACAGCGCGAGCACGACCAGCTTGATCGCCACCATTATGTTGTTTGCGCGCGCGCTTTCTCGCACTCCACGCAGCAATAGCCACGTGATGAGCGCGACGATCGCGAACGCCGGGACGTTTACCAGGATCGGAATGCCGGCGATGCGCGGCGCCGTCTCCAGCAACCCATGAACCTGCGGGTTGGAGGATAGCAGCGCCGTGCGGTAACCGGTCGTGAGCCATACCGGAATGGAGAACCAGTCACCGGTCAGCGACTTGAAGTAGTCGCCCCACGAGATGGCGACGGCGACGTTTCCGACAGCATACTCCAGGATCAAGTCCCAGCCGATGATCCACGCGACGAGCTCGCCGAGCGTGGCATACGAATACGCGTACGCGCTGCCGGCCTGTGGAATCATCGAGGCCAGCTCCGCGTAGCAAAGACCAGCGAGCGCGCACGCCGCTCCCAGCAACAGGAACGAAAGGACGAGCGCGGGACCGGCTCCGAGGCGAATGACATTCCCGGCCGCGTCTACCTGTCCCGCCGCCGCGGAGCCGATCGAGCCAAAAATTCCGGCGCCGATAACGGCGCCGATCGCGAGCATGATCAGATCGCCCGCTCCCAGCGCCCTCTTCAGCCCCTGCGGATTCTCGCCCTCCGCCAGTAGCTCGGAGATCGGCTTCCGCGCAAACAGCGATCGGATCAAGCCACGGCGCTCTTGACGCGCATCGCGTAGAAGGACCGCCACACGAACGTCACCGAGATGAGAAAGAACACCGCCGCGAGTACGTGCGTGAGCGTCGAGCCCTTATCCGCCGTAAGCGAGACGGCCAACTCTACCGCGAGCAATCCAAACAGCGTCGTGAACTTGATGATTGGATTGAGCGCGACCGACGATGTGTCTTTGAAGGGATCGCCGACGGTGTCTCCGACAACCGTCGCCGCGTGCAACGCCGTTCCCTTCTGCTTCAGCTCGACTTCCACGATCTTCTTGGCATTGTCCCATGCACCGCCGGCGTTAGCCATGAAAATCGCCTGAAACAATCCGAACAGGGCGATCGAGATCAGGTAGCCGATGAAGAAGTACGGCTCGACGAACGCGAACGCGAGCGTCGCAAAGAAAACCGTCAGGAAGATATTGAACATTCCCTGCTGCGCGTACTTGGTGCAGATCTCCACCACCTTCTTGCTGTCGGCTACGGATGCACGGGCAGTGCTCTCGAGATTGATGTTGGCCTTGATGAATTCGACCGCTCGATACGCGCCCGTAGTAACGGCCTGTGTCGACGCGCCCGTGAACCAGTAAATCACCGCGCCACCCGTAATCAGGCCGAGCAGAAACGGCGGGTGCAGGATCGACAGATTGGCGATGAACTCCGGTTTCAAACCGTGAGTCAGTCCGACGATGATCGAGAAGATCATCGTCGTCGCGCCAACGACGGCGGTGCCGATGAGCACCGGCTTCGCCGTCGCCTTGAAGGTGTTGCCCGCGCCGTCGTTTTCTTCGAGCAGGTGCTTCGCTCTCTCGAACTGCGGATCGAAACCATAGCTGTTGCGCAGCTCCTGGTTGATGCCGGGGACTTGCTCGATCAGCGAGAGCTCGAACACCGACTGTGCGTTGTCGGTGACCGGCCCATATGAGTCGACGGCAATCGTAACTGGACCCATTCCGAGGAATCCGAACGCCACGAGACCGAAGGCGAATACCGCGGGCGCAATCATCAGCGTACCAAAACCGGTCGTGCTGACGAGGAATCCGATGGCCATCAACGCCATGATGGACATGCCAAGCCAATAAGCGCTGAAGTTTCCAGCGACAAAGCCAGAGAGAATGTTGAGCGAAGCGCCGCCCTCTCGCGATGAAGTGACGACTTCCTGCACGTGAGCCGACTTTACGGACGTGAAGACCTTCACGAGCTCGGGGATGATCGCACCCGCGAGCGTACCGCACGTGATGACCGCCGAGAGCTTCCACCACAGACTGCCGTCTCCAAGATCTGGCAGCAGTAGATACGACACGAGGAAAGTGAGCGCGACGGAGACGAGCGACGTGAGCCAGACCAGCGACGTCAGCGGTGCCTCGTAATCCATATCGTCGGAGTTCACATACCGGGCTCTGGCAATTCCTTCATTGATCAAATACGACAGACCGCTCGCAACGACCATCATGATGCGCATCACGAAGATCCAGACGAGAAGCTGGACCTGAACCACCGGACTCGTTACCGCGAGCACGATGAACGAGATGAGTGCGACACCCGTGACTCCGTAGGTCTCGAATCCGTCCGCGCTCGGTCCCACCGAGTCGCCGGCGTTATCGCCGGTGCAGTCGGCGATCACTCCTGGATTGCGCGCGTCGTCTTCCTTGACGTTGAAGACGATCTTCATCAGGTCGGCACCGATGTCAGCAATCTTGGTGAAGATTCCGCCCGCGATACGCAGTGCCGCCGCGCCGAGCGACTCACCGATGGCGAAGCCGATGAAACATGGTCCAGCGTAATCGCCGGGGATAAACAGCAGAATGAACAGCATGATCACCAGCTCGACGCTGATGAGAAGCATACCGATGCTCATGCCCGATTTGAGAGGAATCGAATAGCACGGGAACGGCTTGCCGCGCAGACTGGCGAACGCGGTGCGCGAATTCGCGAAAGTGTTGATCCGGATGCCGAACCAGGCTACGCCGTAACTGCCCGCAATGCCGACCAGACTAAATAGCAGAATGATGGCGACCTTCATCGGCTCGAATTTGAGAAGGAATCCGAAATACAGCAGAATCACGAACCCGATGAAGAGCTCGAGGATCAGGATGAATTTTCCTTGGGTGATCAGATAGGTCTTGCAGGTCTCGTAAATGAGCTCCGAGACCTCGCGCATCGATGGGTGCACTTCCATGCGTTTGAGCTGGCCATAGAATACGAGCCCGAACAGAAGTCCCAGCGCACACACGACAAGCCCGCCCATCAGCAGCGAACGGCCGTGAATACCGCCGAGGAAGCTCACCTGCGACAGATCCGGAATCACGAGATTCGCTTCGCCGCCAGGTTGGTGCTCGACGGGCACCGGTTGGGCCACGCCCGTCGCTGCCGCGGCAATCGCGCTATCGGTGCGATTCTCGACAACGCCTTGCGCCGCCGTCGTCTGAGCGAGCGCGAAGATCGACGCGACAAAAGCGAGCGTACGAACAACTCCAGCAAACTTCCGATTCATGCTTTAATTCTCCGAAGGTGAATAACGGCCGGCCCGCACAGGCCGGCTTTCGTGCTCAGCGCGCGGGTGCGGCTTCCACCTTGCGCCAGATGAAATAAACTGGAACGCCGAGCAACACGATCACGAGCCCGGAAATGGCCTGGGCGCGCGTGGTGTCCGCGATCAGCAGGATTACCGCGATCGCCGATGCGAGAATGATGTACAGGCCCGGCAACGCCGGGTAGCCGAGGGCTTTATACGGACGTTCAGCGTCCGGCCGAAGCGTCCGCAGTCTGAAGAGACCGATCGTCGTCAGCGCGTAGAAGATGAGCGCGGCAAAGATGACGTAATTCAGCAGCTGACCGTACGTGCCTGTCAGACAAAGCAGACTGGTCCAGATCGACTGGGCAATGAGGGCCGCCGAGGGAACCCGATTCTTGTTAAGGGTGCCAGCGCGCTGGAAGAACAACTTGTCGCGCGCCATCGCGTAATAGACGCGTGCGCCCGAGAGAATGAGTCCGTTGTTGCATCCGAACGTGGAAATCAGTATCAGCGCCGCCATGATCGAGGCGCCGATAGCGCCGAAGATCGTCTCCATCATCGCGCTCGCGACGCGATCCTGGGTGGCGTATTGGATACCGCGCTCCATTACCGTCGCACCGTTTTCCGCTCCGTGCAATGGAAGCACGTTGAGATACGCGACGTTGGCGAGGAGATAGAGCAGACACACGAGGCCGGTGCCGTATACGAGAGCGCGCGGCAGGTTGCGCTGCGGATTGTGCACTTCCGCCGCGGCGAACGTGACGTTGTTCCACGCATCGCTCGCGAAGAGCGATCCGACGAGCGCCGATCCGAACGCGATGATGAAAGCCGGAGCAAACGCTACCGGATTGAAGTTTCCATTCGAGAAATTCGCGGTGATCGCATCAGCGTGCCGGCCGACGGTTAGACCGAGGAGAATCAATCCGGCCAACGCGAGGGTTTTGACGACGGTTAAGGTCGTCTGAACCCACTTCCCTTCTTTGATGCCGCGCAGATTGATCCACGTCAGAATCCAAATGCTGATGAGCGCGATCAGCCGCTGCGGCGACAGGCCGAGCTGCACGGGCGCGCCCGCCGTCGTGAAATCCATTTGGGGGAACCAGGCGTAGCGATCAGGCGAGATGCTTGGCCACAACACGCCGAGGAATCTGCCGAACGCTACGGCGACCGCGGCGATCGTCCCCGTTTGAATCACGACAAATAGCGTCCAGCCATAAAGAAAGCCCATGAGGTGACCCATGGACTCTCGAAGAAACACGTACTGACCGCCCGCTCGGGGGTACATGGCAGCAAGCTCGCCGTACGCGAGCGCGCCGAGCATGGTCACGACACCCGATGCGACCCACGCCATCAGGAGCCAAAAAGGGGAGCCCACAGTCCGCGATATTTCGGCGGAGACGATGAAGATGCCCGATCCGATCATCGAGCCGGCGACGAGCATCGTCGCGTCTGTAAGCGTCAGCGCCTTGACGAACTCGCGCGACGCTGGAGCGGTGTCGGCCGTGGCAGTCGTGCTAGTCAACGCTCTCCCTCTGATGCCCGTGGTTTATTCTCTGCTGGCTTCCCCCTGCTTAGCGGGCGGAATGTACGCCCGCAGAGGGGATTTTGCCAGTGAATCGGGAGACGGGGAAAGTCAGAAGATGATCTCGATCTCTGCGGTATCTCGCTTGGGCACCCCGTCCGCGCGCACGCCCGGTCGGAAACGCATCGAGCGCAGCACCTCGGCGACGCGGCGGTTGTAGCCACCGTCGGGGGTCTGGTTGAAGCCTATGAGCTTCGCGTTTCCCTTTTCGTCGACGTCGAAGAACGCCTTCATGTGAAAACCCTTTACTGACTGCGGTGCGGGCATCGGCGGAATGAACAGGTCTCTCACGGTTGGCGGGTAGTCCTTGCCCGGTCCACCGCCGGTGCCGGGACCAACACTGCTGCCGCGACCGGTTCCCTCGCCCGATCCAACGCCGCCGCCGGTGCCTGGACCGGCGCCGGTCGTCCCAGCGTTACCAGTGCCCTCACCCGTCGCACCGGCGTTGACCTGCGGCGTGATCACCTGCTGCGCGGGAGTCACTGGCGATTCGACCGGCGGTTTCGGCTCCGGCGGTTTGACGGGTGGAACCGTTTTTGGCGTCACCTTCGGCATCGTAGTGGGATCGGCCTTCACGCGCACGAACTCCACACGTTCTTCGCGGGATCCCGGCCCGTTCACTCCGCCACCACCTCCGCCCGCCGGTCCTGGCCCACCGCCGCCAATGACATCGGGTCTCGTGAAGTCAGACGATCCGGTAATTGGTGCCAGGATGAGAAAAAGGATCAGTGCGTGCAAAAGCAGCGACGCAATGATCCCTTTCCAATCTCGATCCTTCCGCCGCGGCATTTCGAGCCGCGGGAGCTGACGAATAGCTATTTCACATCCTTCGGCGTAGTGGCGATGACCTTAACGCCGGCACCGCGCGCCACATCCATTGCAGCTATTACATCCGAGTACTTCACCGTCGGATCACCCTTTACGAAGATGATCTTGTCGGGACGCGGGTCGTAGATCTCCTTCAGTCTCCTCGCCAGATCCGTCTTTGGCACAGGCTGGGAGTTGACCTTGAAAGTATTTCCGGGCAGCACTTCGAGGACGATCTGCGACGGCGGCGGACCCTGCTGATCGGGCTGCGGTGTCGGATCGGGCAACTGAAGATCGATCGCCTTTCGCGACATCGGGATCACCATCATGAAGATGATCAACAGCACGAGCAGCACGTCGATCATCGGCGTGACATTGATCTCGTTCGTCAGGCCACTGCTGGGGTTACCTCCTGACATGGCCATTATTGCTTTCCTCCGGCAGCCGGTGCGTTGAACAAGTTATCGGTCTGCACTTTCGAAACAGTGCCAGGCTGCTGGTCGGTGATCATGCCCGTCACACGCACGTCGTTGTGAGCCGCGATGTCGAGAGCATCGAGCACCTTACCATACGACAAATCCTTGTGCGCCTTCACGTACAGAAGCTTGTCTTCCGTGCGATTCTCGAAGATCTGCTTGAGACGCGCACCGAGCTCGGCGTTCGGAATCGCTTGCTTGTTCAGGTAGTACTGGCCGTTGGCATCGATTCCCAGAACCTGATCCTGATCTTCCTCAGGATGCGGTTTGAGATTGACGCCCGTCGGCGGAACGGCCTGGAATCCCGCGGTGATCGCCGGGATTACGAGCATGAAGATGATCAGCAGCACGAGCATGACGTCGATCATCGGCGTCACGTTTGGTGACGCCTTGACCCCTCCCGCAGTGCCGGCAGACATTGCCATAAATCAGCCCTCCCGGGATTACTGCGAGATTGGTGAGTTGCCCGCGGTCGCGGTCGTGTTGAACTCACGCGTGAAGCGCGAGCGCCCGAACTCACCAGTGCCGGAAACGTTCTTGATCATGTAATCGATCATCTCCTTCGAGGTGTACGTCATCTCGGCGGTGAGATTGTCGATCTTGATCTGGAAGTAGTTGAAGAGCCACACCGCCGGAATCGCTACGATGAGTCCAAAGGCGGTGGTGATGAGTGCTTCCGACACACCAGACGAAATCGAAGCGAGTCCGCCCGAGCCCGACGCCGCCATTGCGGCGAAAGAGTTCACGATTCCCATCGTCGTACCGAGCAGTCCGACGAACGGCGCGGTTGCGCCCACTGTCGCGAGAATACCGAGTCCGCGCTTGAGGTCCGTGATGGTCATCAGCATCTCGCGCTCGATCGCGCGCTCAGCGGAGTTGATGTCGGCTACTGTTACGGAGCCGTCCTGAATAAGCGGGCGAATCTCGGTCAGCGCACCACCGAGTACGCGGGCGACGTGCGACTTCTTGTACTTGTCCGCGAGAGTGACTGCTTCGGCGAGGTTGTCTTCCTCGAGGAACTGCGAGAACTCGGGAGCGAACTTCCGGGTCTCTCCCTGCGCCTTGCGCAGATCCCACCACTTCTTGATGGAGACGGAGAGCGACCAGATCGACATAATGGCGAGGACATAAACAATGCCCTTCGCGAAGTTGCCCATCTGGTTGTAAATGTCGAGAAGCGATAGCTGCATTGTCTACTCCGGTGAGTTTGTTAGCGCGGAACCGCGAACTGGAACGACTGCTGGACGAGCTGGTTGACCGGCTTGCCGCCGATCATGGCCGGACTGAAGCGCATCCGCGGCAAAACATTTTTGACCGCCTGGGTGAAGAGCTCATTCGTCGACTTGAGCACCTTGAAGCTATCCATGTCCGCTTTGCCTGTACTTGCTACCACAAACTGTGCCTGAACCTCGCCCGCTATGCCTGAGCTTTCGAGCACGGACGGATACTTGGGCTTCGGGCTGTCCTGAAGCATCTCAGCCGGCTTCTCGACCTGGAACTCGAAGTACGTCTGGTTGGTGACCGGACCGGTTCCACCGACGACGCCGCTGCCGGTGCCGCCCTTCACTCCCTTGCCGCTGAAGTCGCTCTCATTGGTAATTGCCTTCGAGAGATCGATTTCGGGGATCTTGATGTCGATCTTGACGGGAGCGCGAAGAACCTGGAATCCCTTCGGCGGAGGCGGTTTGACCACAACTTCCTTCGGAGGCGGCTCCTTCTCGACCACCTTCGGCGGCTCCTTCTTCATTTCGACGAACTGAATTTTCTCGGCTTTCGCCTTCTCGTCCTTGACGCCAGCGCGCGCCGTTGCGTACACAGCGCCCGCGATCAGGACGGTGTGGAGCACGATGCTGAACACCGTACCGCCAGCCATCTTCTGCTTCTTAGCCTGCGACTCAAGAAGTTGGTTAAACATTCCTCACCTAATTGGGAAGTCGTGAGTGAAAAGTGTTCGCCGCGTGAAAGTGATGGAATACCCGCAAGATTAAGAATCAATGAAATAGTATTAAAGGATTCCTAACTATCTGGAGATCGTAAACAGAAAGGGCATTTGAACGAGTTGTCGCACTTTCCGGCCGCCAACTTCGGCGGGAGCGAATCGCATCTGACGAAGCGCCGTTCGTACGGCCTGTTCGAACAGTTGGTTGTCCGAGCGCACGAAGCGCACGCTGTCTGCCTCGGCGCGTCCTCCCGCATCCACAACAAAGACGGCGATAACCTGTCCCTCAACGCCTGCGCCACGAAGTATCTCGGGATACTTGGGCGGTGGATTTCCAGGCAGCAGCGCGACCTGTTTCTCGACCTGATCGGCTCGCAGCGGATCGTCCGAGCCGTTACCTGAACTCGACACGTCGCCTTTGGAACCACCGGCGCTCGACACGTCAGGGAAGTCAGTCGGTTTGGAAATGCCGGCGCTGATATCGATCACAGGAACGCGGACGTCGATGTTCACCCTCGTATCGATGAAGGCGGGCGGGCGTAGCCGTGCGACGCTTGCCTCCGACGAGTGAGTGCGCACCAACGGAGCTTGCGCAGCTCGCGGCGGGAAATAAACAGGATGAACGATGTCGGGTCCGATCGGCGCAGCGACGTGCGCGTGCGCGGTTGCGTAGAGAACCGCGCCAATCAAGCCGGTGTGTACGGCGACACTAGCGATCGTGCCAGTAAGTGAACGCTCGACTCTCGACCGGGATTCCAGGAGCGTGGCGAACATCGTTTCTCCGATTGGATGTCAACATCAACCTCTCGGAGTCGTACCCGGTTTCCAATAATTCCAGCGTTAACACTTAATGAGCAGAGTGTATTACGCGGATTACGGAATCGTTAGCAGCAACGGCAACTACAAACTAAGAACTACCTGTTGAGAGTGATGGTTACGTGTTCTCGGTGCCGTGTCTCTGCGCAGAGATATCTCGTTCGCGGCCGAGCGGCAGCGTCACCGTGAACAGGCTGCCCCGACCCAGGCGCGAAGATGCCGTGAGGGTTCCACCATGCGCCTGCGCGATCCATTGGCTGATGGCGAGCCCGAGGCCGAACCCACCCCGCTCGGACATTCTCGATCGCACGCGGTCCGCGCGCCAGAAGCGCTCGAAGATGTGCGGGAAATCCGCCGCGGAGATTCCGATGCCGGTGTCGCGCACGGCGAACGTGACGTTGTCCGGATGCCGTCCGAGCCCCAGCTCCACCTTTCCGCCGCGCGGCGTGTATTTGATCGCGTTCGTGACGAGATTCAGAAAAAGCTGCCTGAGGCGCGTCCTGTCGCCCATCACTACCGCGTCGGCGGTAAATGGAAGATTCACTGTCACACCCTGCGCCTCCCCCAATATGAGCGCAGTCTCATAGACCTCCTGGACGAGCGGCTGAATCTCAACCGGCTCGCGGTGCAAATCGAACCGGCCCTCATCCGCGCGCGCGAGGGTCAGCAGGCTTTCCACCAGATCGGTCATCCTCCGCACTTCCTGAAGGGCCTCCTCGAGCGCGACCATCCTCTCGTTCTGACTCGACGACTCCATCATTGCCCGCTCGACGTCGGCACGCAAAACAGCAAGCGGCGTCTTGAGCTCGTGGCTCGCATCGGCGGTGAATCTTCGCAGGCCAGCGAACGATGTCTCCAGGCGGGAGATCATCGCGTTCAGAGTCATCACGAGGTCCGCGAAGTCGGTCGTCTCCTCGCTGAGCGCCAATCGTCGATGCAAGCTCCGGCCGTCCGTGATCGCCGCCACCTCCGCCGTAATCTCGGCGAGTTGTCGCTGTGTCCGGCCGAGAAAAATGAACGAGCCAATCGCGGCGCCGAGGATGATGAGCGGAACGATGACGAGCGCATCCAGCATGTATTCCCGCGGGATTGCGCTCGCTCGCGTCGCCAGTGCGCCCGAGGCAATTCTGCTCAAGCCACTCGGCCTCCCGGGCAACGCATGCGAGACGAACAGAACCTTCTCCTGCAGAGAGTCCAGCGAGAAGATGAGAGCCTCGCCGGAATTCGGCAGGTCGGCGAGCTGGGTCTGGAGCGTTGCCATGTCCGCACTTTGTAACCGCATCACGTCATTCGACCGGTATACCGCGCGGCCAGCCGTGTCTACTACGACGATATATCCCGGCACGGCCTGAAGCCGGTCGGCTATTTCTCGCGATAGCAGCGGGATCGCCTTGTCGCTGGTATCGAGCACCGGCCCGCCAGATTCGGCCGCGTCCGTGATTACTCTCGCCGCGAGGTCTCCCTGGGCGGCCGCATACTGGGCGATATCGTGATAGACGGCGTTGTTCCGGGCGGCCAGAACTGCCACGAAGAGCGTCAACGTCACCGCGGCGAGAGCCGCGACGAATGCCGCGGTAAGCTTCACTCGCGTCGACAGCATTACGGCCTAGCTGCCTCGCCCCGCTGAGTTTTCTTCGCGAATCACGTATCCAACGCCCCGGATAGTGTGAATGAGCTTTTGGGAACTCGCCGCGTCGATCTTCTTGCGCAAGTGGTTGATCACGACGTCGACGATGTTCGTTCCTGGGTCGAAGTGATACCCCCACGCGTACTCGGTGATCAGCGTTCGGCTCATAACGCGTCCGGCGTGGCGCATCAGATACTCGAGCACCGTGTACTCCTTGGGCGTCAGCTCGATCGGGTGTCCGCCGCGCGACACTTCTCTGGTGTCGAGATTCAGATTCAAGTCGGCGACCTTGAGCACGGGAGAGATGCGCGCGCGCGGCCGCCGTGACAGCGCTTCTACACGCGCCAGCAGCTCTTCAAACGCAAACGGCTTCGTGACGTAGTCATCCGCCCCGGCGCGCAATGTTTCGACCTTTGAATCGATTGCGTCCTGCGCTGTCAGAATGAGCACCGGCCGGTCGAAGCCGCGCGCTCTCAGGTCGTGGAGGACCTGCGCGCCTGACTTCCCGGGCAGCCGCATGTCCAGCACGACGATGTCATACTCTTCGGAGATGGCGCGAGCTTCCCCCTCGTCGCCGTTTGCAACGAGATCCACGCCCCACCGCTGCTCCTCAAACCCTCGTTTGACGAACTGTCCGACGGTGGGATCGTCTTCGATAACGAGGATTTTCATCGCGGGATGACTTCGTGGGCTGGGAAAGGCGGGAGAGGTTCCGCCATTCCGCCTAACTTATACGCGGATTATATGTGGTTCAACGCAAGCGCGATCGCACGCGAACGAGACGGCCGCGAAAAAAGTCATAAAGAAAGAGCACTGCTCCGGTTGGAAGCAGTGCTCTTTCCGTCATGTCTATCGGCGGCGAATGCTCTAATTGCCCGGGAACTGCGCCCACGTCGCTTTTTGTACTTGCAGTTTCGGCGAAGCGGCGCGCGCGAGAGCTTCGTCGTAATGGAATTGCGCACTACCAGTGATATAGAAGATCGACGAAATCACGGCGCCAAAAAACGCGCTGTTTCCAAGTGCGTAAACTACGTGGTTGGGCGCGTACACCGAAAAGTAGGCGTCATTACCACCAGTGACTCCCCAGTAATTGGTCTTCGTGGGATCGGTTGGAGTTCCACAAGACGTGAACGACAAATCAGCGGCCTTATGGTTCGTGTTAACGACAGTTCCGCCAGCCATGTAAATGGAATCCTGCACCATCAAGTCGACGTGCTGGCCGCCGGGCGGAAGCGCGATTTTCGACGTACCGGTCATCGTTATTGACTTGAAGACGTATTGCGACCCCGTAAGGTTGAGAGTCTGTCCCGATGACAGGTTCAGCACACCATTACCAGTGTAGCCTACCGCTGCCAATTCCGGAGTCACCGGCGAGTATCCGCCGGGCGGGCATGGGATGATGTCGTAGGGCGCTTGCGCAGCCGCGTTCGACGTTACCGTGCCGGTAACGGTAGGTCCGTTGGCAAGGGTAATCGTGCCGGCTGCGCCTGCGTCGCCCTGCACGGTGGCCTTCTGCAGTTGCATGTTCCCGTTCGAGAACACGTCGGCTTCGTTCCCCGCTGTCAAAGCGGTCCAGGGGCCGACGTCTCCGTCGAAGGAGTCGATCGTCGCGTTCTGGAGCCAGACGAGCTGGTCACCGTAAATGGCTTTGTTAAACAGCGGCACCCCGCCGACCACGCCGATGATCGTGCTAATACCGCCGTTAAGAGCTGTGCGTCGGCCTTGTACTATGACGTTGTATTCCTGCAGCCCACCGTTGTCGACTTTGTGGATCACCGCCCTGTATTTCACTTTGTTGGGCAGCGACTGCCAGCCAAGGTCGAGGCTGTCACCGGGAAGCATGGCGTTGACTTGGACCTTGGGCCAGGCGCCGTAGGTCTGACGGAGTCCCGCTTCGGCCGCGTATTCGGCAAGTGTCGACTCGCGCACCGCCCGGCCCGCCCGACGCTCGTCGGTGGCCGTGCTGACCGCTGCGACGGCAATGATGCTCATGAGCGTGACGCCGAAGACGACCGTCGGAAGGACGAATCCGTCGCGGCGAACTATCGAGCCACCTCGCTGACGTACCTTCATGGTTGCCTCAATTCCTCTGGTGCGTGGTATCACGCGCGTTAGCGACGCACGGCGACTTTCGTCGTCAGCGAGTCGCGCTGGTATGTGTAGGTCGATCCGACTCTCGTGTTCTTGAAGCTTTCAGGGCGTAGTGTGAACGCGACGCTGCCAACTGCCGCCGGGTTCGCGGTCACCGCGCCGAGCGTGTCGTAGTATGTGAAAGTGAGTCCGTTGGACGCCGGAGGTAGAAGTGGGCCGGTGAGCTTCTCGTACGACACCGCAGCGCCCACCCTGCGTCCCAGCCACCAGCGGTTGTTTTCCTGATACTCCGCGTACTCCACGCGTCGAAAGTTTCGGAACGGCGCGCCGACCTTGATCCAGGACGTATCGGTTATGGCGACGACCGCAAACTCCACGACTACGTCTGGGGGACGCGCGCCAGCCCATTTGCATGCTGGCACTCCCATCGCTGCGGGGGTGCCGACGGCGGTGATCTTGAGCTTTGTCCACGCGCCACGTCCGATCTGATAGACCAGCGCGGTGTCGTCTACGGTCGCCGGTATGGTTCCAGCAGTTTTCCAGAGGCCGTAGCGCGCCAGCGTCGGGTGTCTTCCACAGATTGTGCCCAGCCCACGAGGCGAGCGAATGCTGACATTGTTGGATCCCATCGCCACAAATGGGCTTCCGGCAATTCCAGCCTGTCGCAGATCCCATGAGAGAAGCGCCGATGCCTCACGCGCCGTCTCGCTAATATCAACCTGCTCGCGCTGTTTTCCGTAGCCACGGCTCTGCACGGTCATCAGTTGCACCACGCCGCCCATGACGATGAGGCCCACGACCAGCGACACGATGACTTCGATCATCGTGAAGCCCTTCCGTTGGGAAGACGCCGCGATGCCCCGCATTGTCCTCATTGGACCTTCGGATCGGCGAGATAGACTGTGACCGTATCAGCGTAGACGAGGCTCGTATTCGCCTGGCCGCGACGCTGGACTACGAGCGCGATCATCTGCGATTTCGCGTTCGCGTCGGTTACCGTCCACGCGATAGACCGCCCGCGGATCGTCGCTGACCCACTGTTCACTTTCTTATACCCCTTCGCGACCAGGCTGTCGGCGATCTGCTGAACATCGGCGGAATACTGCATGTCCTGCCTGGCTTTGCCCATCTGGTTTAGCCCAAGGGCTGCCGCGCCGGCGAGACTCATCATGACGACGGACAGCAGCGACATCGCGATGAGAACTTCGACGAGCGAAAAACCACTTCTGGATTCCGACTGGATTGTAGGTGTCATCGGAGGATCTTCCCGAGCGCTGCGGTCCTCAGCGTGTCCGCCTTTTCCTGCGCGGTGAAGATGACGGTGGCATCGCCGGCTTCGCATGCTCCGAGCACCAGCGGGAGACCTCTCGCGTCGAAGCAAAGCAAACTACGATTGCTGCTCATGACGAGCCCCGGTTGCGTCAGGTCGCGCACGTACCACAGAGTAGCGCGCTGACCGATGCCATTCGCGCTGGTGTCTACGTCGACCCAGAAGCGTCTTGTGGGAGCGTCGATGTGGAGTTGGGCAACTCGCCCGTAGCGCATGGCAGTAGCGCGGGCGAGTGTGTGGGCCGTCGCGAACTGATCTACGGCCGTCTGCGTGGTCCGTCGGCGTAATGCGGCGGAGAGCTTTGGAGTCCCCATCGCGGCAACGATCGCCAGCAGGAACATCACAATGATTATCTCGAGCAGCGTGAAGCCGCTGCGGCGATCTTGTTTCGACATGTTGAGCAGGTCCTCGTGATGATGCCCCGACGGTCGCCTGACGACACGCGCCAAGCTCGATCTCCGAAGGAGGAGGTAACAACGCTCTCAGAGCCCCTCCGGCATTCGCCGGCTTAAGCTCTGCTGTATATATGACTGGTTGCTATGACCGAAACGTCACACCGTTTTCACGAGAAAGTCACGCTCGGCGGTTGCCCGCTGGGAGGGCTAGCGGTGGAAGCCTCGATCGGGCCGCACAACGGTACGCTCCGTCTGTTTCCTGGCGAGCAGGGCCATCGCGGTCGAATCGGTCCGTGCCTTCACAATAGTCGGGTTCGAGCTGTCGGCACTCGTCAGTGTGTCCTTGCAAGCCCGCCTCGCCGCGCCAGAGCGCGTCTCACATCCGGACCGCAGCAGTTTTGATGCGCCATCAGACGCTGGCCTGGCGGGGACACATTTCCCGCGCGCTGCGTCCGCCGCAACGCACTCGGCCTCCGCGCGCGCCTCGGGGCGGCGGGAGACCGAATACATCAGTGCTGCAAGTGACGAAACTGCGACTGCGAGGAGCAGCAACGCTACAAGTAGCTCCCCGAACACAAAGCCGCGACGGGCCCGCTTTCTCGGGCTACCGTCGGCCGGCATCAGTATTCCACCCAGTTGTCGACCCAGGTGTTACG
>JBJMOA010000141.1:0-9014 GCA_045803975.1 Gemmatimonadaceae bacterium | reverse complement strand
GAATGACGATGACGATCAATGCGATGGGGCAGCAGCAGACCGTCAAGATCGCTAGCACGACTGACAGCTACTACGCCACTGACATCAAGACAGTGCTGAATCCCTTTGCGAGCCTGAGCGGCAGCGACATGGCGAACATGTTCGGCAGCGCGAACACGGAATTCGCTGACAAGCTCAAGGCAGCGCAGGCGAAGCTTCCAAACGGAACGCCTCTGCGCGCGTCGAGCTCCGCGACGATCGTCGCCCAGGGCCAGACCCGCGTTACCAAGACGTCCGCGGAAGTCACGGGGCTTCAGTGGGTGGATGCGGACGCGAAGGCCTTCGAGGTGCCCGCGAATTACACAGCCGTCCCGCTACCGAGCATGGCCGGCCCTCCAGCCGCAATCCCGCCCAAGTAACGCGCGGAGCGGGAGGCGGGAGGCGGGAGGCGGGAGGCGGGAAAAACACCTGCAACTGAACGAGCCATTAGCCGTAGCAGGTAGCCGGTAGCTACTAGCCGTAGTACCGAGGGACAGCACACAGAGGCGTTTTGGGCACTAGCAGTCGATTGTGCCTTAAGTCCGCTCCGACAAGTTCGCACCGCAGTTCACCGGCAACCGGGAACGGTGCTACTCGCAACCCGCAACGCGTTATCCCTAGCTGCGAATCGATGTAGCTCTTAAATCGATGTAGCTCTTAAATAGGACTAATCGAGCCGGTTGGCCGGTCGTGGCACCGGCGGAATTTTCTTCCGCGACACGAACGTCTTCTCGAGCGCGGGAAGAAACTTGTCGTACCTCGTGCCGGGCTCCCACATCACCCAACCATCGTAGCCCGCGTCATAGACGGCGCGCTTCTGCTCCTCGAGCTCGTGCGGACCGTACGGCGGCTTGCCGATGCTGAATGCCTGCAGCCACGGACGAACGTGCTCACCCTTTATACCGAGCTTCTCGTCACGCTCGCGGGCGCGCGAGATCGCGATGTGGATCACATCGTAGGGATCCGCATTCGGATGCGGGAGCTGAAATGAGCCAGGAGGATAATGGGATGGATAAACCATCGGCAGCACGACGTCGACAGCCTGCGAGATCGGCTCCCATCTCTGTCCAACTTCAAGGGCACCGCCGACACTGGTAACGAGACCGAAGACATCGGCCGTCGTTCGCACGCCCAGCTTCGCGAATCGCGTTCGTGCCGCGTTCAGGAATTCGGCGAGCACCTGCGGTTTGCTGCGCCCGTTCTGCTCCGGAAATACCTGCTGCGGAAGACTCCTGTACGGCTCGGGGAAGCGAATGTAATCGAACTGGATCTCTCCGAATCCCATTTTGATTGCTTCTTCAGCAACGCGGAAATTGTACTCCCAGATTGCATTCGCATACGGGTTCACCCACGTCTGACCTTTCTTGTCGCGCCACGGCGTGCCGTCCGCCTTCCTGATCGTGTGATCCGGATTGTTGCGCGCCGTCACGGAATCCTTGAAGACGACGATGCGCGCGACGGGAAGAATGCCGTGCGCGCGGATCGTGTCGACGAGTGCGGCAAGGTTCGCCGACTTGACCTGGGTACCGGCGTTCTTCCTCACCATCGGATCGGACGAATTGAAGTTGAGCCCGAACTCGTCCTTCACATCGATGATGAGCGCGTTGATCTCAGTCGAATCGGCAATCCCGATGAGGTGCTTCATACGGCGGGTGTTCGCGGCAAACCGGAACACGTAAAGGCCGCGCGCCGCGAGCGTTCCCTTTATCAGGGAGTCGAGTACGGGCGGGGTCGGGTGTGTGCCGATCGCAACCGCGGCGCGGGCAACGGTATCGGTATCAGCGGCGGGCCTGAGGGGAGCTGGCGCCGCGTGAATCGGCGTCGCCTGCAGCTCGGGCGTTGCACTCTTCGCCGATGCTTCGTGGGTACCGGTGCAGCCAAGCACCAACACGGCAGCCACCGCGGCCACCCCGAAGGTGATATTCTGGAAATGCATTCTTCTATGTATGGATTACAGGAGGGAGAGCGTCCAATCTAATGAGCCCGGCCGCAAACGTCGCCTTTAAGACGCTCGGCTGCATTCATTAGTACCACTTCAATTGGCCATTGGTCCGCGACCCCGTTCGGAGTCCGATGCCACCTAAATTGTCTGGCGATTCCTGGGACCCGCGTTAATCGTCCAAGGGTAGCTCAGCCAGACCCGATATATTGCCCAGCCATGCGCTATACAGTTTCCACTTTCGTCGTCCTCGCCCTTGCTGCCGGGTGCGCGCTGCCGCCTCCACCACCGCCGACTGCCGAGTTCCTCGTTTCGGCGGGTGATCAGACCTATTGGGTGCGCAGCGACAATTCCGGACTCAAGATCCGCGGCTCGCCGCTCATTCTCGCGCGCACAGGCGGGCGCTACTATGAGCTTTACGTCGGTGAAATCGACCGGTCATTTCCGCGCGCTCTACTCTCTGGAGAACGGGTTTTCCGCCGTGAGCTGGCGACCGGCGATTCGACCATCATTTACGAGGATACCGCTGTCGTGCAGATGGCCGAAGCGTATCAGCGCCAGCACCCGCGCGCGCGGCTCCTCGGCCCCGACGATGATCCCGAAGATGACGTCGACGTTACGGCGGTCGGGGAGACAGACATCCTAAATGTGCTGGGTCCGTACGTCGCCATTGAGCACCGCCTTTCGATCGAACGGGGCGAGGACCACGATCAGGATGACACCACACGCGCGGTTATCGATCTGCGCAATGGAAAGCCCGTCGCTCTCGACCGGATGCTACGCGATTCGACCGTACATGAAGCGGCGGGCGAGGGCGGCTTCGTCCATCGCCGCTGGAGACACGACGGATTCGATGTGGTCTCGCACTACGATTCGCTGAACAAGGCGAACAGCCTGGCGATGCGGGATCGACGCGGGCGCGAGTGGAAGCTTGGTTATGTCGCGTCGAGCTTCGTGCAGATCTTCTGGCTCGACAAGCCGAGGGTGGATGCGAATACGCGACACGCGCTGGCGCGGGCGTTCAACGACGCCACTGCGTACGGAGAGCAGATCCAGCAGGTTTCGCGCGTCCGACCGCGACTCAGGTCAGCGCCAGGTGCAGGTGTGCGCAGAGCGTCGACACGGCCGCAGTCGAAACGAACTGCAGGTCGTCAGACTTGAGTCGATCGAAAGCGGAGCCCGCGCGGCCCGTCGGCGAGACTCAGCATGAGACCGCGCAGCTCATGATGCCTCAGCACGCCAACGTGCTAGGTCACGTCTTCGGCGGCGTTGTGTTGTCGATGATGGATACCACGGCTGCTGTCTCCGCAATCCGGCACGCGCGGCTCGCCTGTGTCACTGTCTCCGTGGATCGTGTCGATTTCCGCGAGCCGATACATGTCGGCGACCTCGTGGTGATGAAGTCGAGCGTGAATTTCGTCGGCAGAACGTCTATGGAGATTGGCGTGCGCGTCGAGACGGAGAACCTGCTGACGGGAGTACGGCGGCACACGAACTCGTGCTACCTCACCTTCGTCGCGGTTGACCGCAACGGAAAGCCGGTGCCAGTGCCGCCGCTCAAGCCGGAGACGGCGGACGAGATCAGGCGACACGAGGCGGCTAAAGAGAGACGCGCGCGGCGGCTGCAGGAGAGGATCTCGGAGGGGAGAGACTGACGGCAACAAACAAAAACAAAACGGGGTGTCGGGTGCCGGGTGCTGGGTACTGGGTTCGAGCTAAAGGCTGTGTTTACCCCGCACCCAGTACCTAGCACCCGGTACCTGACACCTTTTTTTGTTTTTGTTCCCCCGCCCTTGACCAGAAGCAACCATCGAGTGAGAGTCTATCATGGAAAAGATTTTCACTGTCGAGGAAGCGAATCGCACCCTTCCTCTCGTCGGAAAAATCGTCGAGGATTTGGTGCGGGACCACAAGCGGTGGGAAGACAAGGTTCGCGAGTTCGAGCTCGCGACAGTTGGATCGAGCCCCGAGCATCCCGATGCGATCGCCGAGCTGCTTCAATTCGAAGCACAGCGGCTCGCGAAGGACATCGAGGGCTACATCGCTGAGCTCAACGACCTCGGTGTTATCTGCAAGGGGATGGACACGGGGCTGGTGGATTTTCGCGGGCAGATCGATGGACGCGACGTCTTCTACTGCTGGAAGCTGGGCGAGCCGCGCGTGCAGTACTGGCACGAAGTCGACGGCGGATTCATTGGGCGTCAGAGATTGCACCCGCTCGTGCTGACATCTCACTAGAGAAATCATGGCAAGACAGATCCGGCCCTTCCGCGGACCCGACGGAACGAATTGGGGAGTCGAGGTCCAGGTGCCCGGCGCAAGCAACGCGATGATCGTGTTTCATCATCCGGGCGGCAAGACCGCGCGTCTCGACCGATATGCGTGGGATATCTGGAACGGGCCGGAGTCGCGCAGCGTCACGTCGCGGGTCGCGCCGGAGAAGATCATGCAGACGCTCACCGACGCCAAGCTCGCGCTACTCTTCCGGCGGTCTATGCCCGTGTCAAACGATTTAACTCGCGTAAACCGCGCGTCATAAGCGGCAGTTTCTCTAATCCGCGGCGGTCGGCGAGAAGGGCACATCGATCTCCAGGCCGTCACGCGCGATGATCGTGGCGGGGAATATTTCGCGCGCTTCGCGCTCAAGGTCGGAAGTGTCGCGGGAGTAGCGCGCGGAGACATGCGTGAGCACGAGACGTTTCACGCCTGCTTTGAGTGCTACTTCGGCGGCTTCGCGTGCTGTCGAGTGACCAGTTTCGACGGCGCGCGGGGCTTCTTCGGTCGCGAATGTTGCTTCGTGAATGAGAACGTCCGCGCCCATTGCCGCTGCCACCGTTCCCTCCGACGGACGTGAATCACCGGTCAGGACGATCCGACGACCGGGACGCGTTGGACCGACGAGCTGCTGCGGCTCGATCGTGCGACCATCCGGCAGCGATATCGTTTCGCCCTTGTGAAGTTTTCCCCACAGCGGACCTTCGGGCACGCCCATCTCGCGCGCCTTGTCGGGGTTGAATCTTCCGAGTCGGGTTTCTTCGGCGATGAGATAGCCGATCGCGCTGCGGTCGCCGTGCTCGACGGCGAAAGGGATGATCGAGTATCCGCCGCGCTTGAGCGGAGTCTCGGGCGTAATCTCGAAAACCCTGATCTCGAAATGCTGCTTCTCGCTGCCGAGGGTGATGGCGCGCCACAACAGCTTCTCGGATCCGGGCGGGCCGTAGAGATTCATTGGTTCCGTGCGGCCCTGCAATGCCAGTGTGCGCAGCAGTCCCGTGACGCCCAGCATGTGATCCGCGTGCATGTGCGTGAAGAAAATGTCGGCCAGCGCGAACGAAATTCCGTAGCGCATCATCTGCCGCTGAGTTCCTTCGCCGCAATCAAACATGAGCGTCTCGCCCTCCCGGATCAGCGCAACCGACGAGACGTTGCGCTCAACCGTAGGGCGTGAAGCGGATGTTCCGAGGAAGCGCAGCGTGAGCGACATGGCGCCGAAATATATCCCTGGCCTAATTGGCCGGGGGAACGCGGTTTGCCTCTCATCATCTGACTACATCACCGACAAACAGAGAGGGAACATGCCAACGCGCAACGCGAGGAAATCATCGGCACGGACGCATCATGCGAAGCGCGGCGCGTCACACAACGGCGCGCGCGGATCCGCCACAAGCACGCGCCAGGCAGAAGTGCGACGCGTACAGTCGCATCCCAAGCCGCCGATGCCGAAGCAGCACCAGGACTTCCCGGGCATCGAAGCCGAGGTTCGTCCGCGTCCGCGGTATATGGCGCCCCTGTACAAGGGAGCCGACAAACTCAAAGGCAAAATCGCGCTCATCTCCGGCGCGGATTCCGGAATTGGGCGTGCTGTCGCCGTCCTTTTCGCCCGCGAAGGAGCAGACATCGCGATCATGTATTTGCCGGAGGAAGAACGCGATGCGAATGAGACGCGCGATGCGGTCGTCGCAGAGGGGCGTCGAGCTTTGCTGCTTCCCGGCGATGTCACGGATCCGGATTACTGCGAAGACTGTGTCGAGCAGACGTTCAATGAATTCGGCTCACTCGACATCCTCGTCAACAACGCCGCGTTCCAGAAGAATCAGGAATCGATCGAGGACATCGATTCGGAGCAGCTGGAACGAACGTTCCGCACGAATTTCTTCGGCTACTTCTATCTCGCGAAGGCGGCGGTGAAGAAGATGAAGAAGGGATCGTGCATCATCAACACCGGCTCGATCACCGGCCTCGAGGGCGAGAAGACTCTGCTCGATTACTCAGCGACCAAGGGCGCAATTCACGCCTTCACGAAATCCCTGGCGCAGAATCTTGTGGAGAAAGGAATCAGAGTGAATGCCGTCGCGCCGGGCCCGGTATGGACGCCGCTCAACGTGCAGTCGAGTGACTCCGAGCATGTCACCGAATTCGGTCAGGACGTCGCGATGGAGCGCGCGGGGCAGCCCGAGGAGCTCGCTCCGGCGTACGTGTTCCTCGCGTCAAATGTCGACTCGAGCTACGTGTCCGGAATGGTGATGCCGGTGCTCGGCGGCGACACCGTCGCGGGGTAACGAAAAAAACAACAAAGGGTGTCGGGTGCCAGGTGCTAGGTAATGGGTGCGAGTTATTGCGGACTTTTATCTCGCACCCAGTGCCTAGTACCCGGCACCTGACACCTTTTTTTAGATTGATTTAATGGCCGCCATCTCTCACGGCCCCGGCACAATCCAAAACAAAATGAAATGTATAAACTGAGCGGCGAGCGCTCGCCCCTGGGCGACTTCACTACGCGACCGCGTGTCATCGCGATCAGCCTGATGGCCACATTCATTGGAGTCGTCGGCGCTTACGTCGCGCTCGCGTTGCTCAAGCTGATCGGCCTCTTCACGAACCTCTTCTTTTTTCAGCGCTGGAGCACCGCGCTCGTCTCGCCAGCTGACAACACCCTCGGCGGCTTCGAAGTGATTGTGCCGATCATCGGCGCGCTCATCATCGGTGTCATGGCTCGCTACGGATCCGAGCGAATCCGCGGACACGGGATTCCAGAGGCAATCGAAGCGATCTTGATCAACGGCAGTCGCATCGACCCCAAAGTCGCGGTGCTCAAGCCAGTCTCCTCGGCGATCTCCATCGGATCCGGCGGCCCGTTCGGCGCCGAGGGGCCGATCATCATGACGGGAGGTGCAGTTGGATCGCTGATCGCTCAGTTCTTCCACCTTACCAGCGCGGAGCGAAAGACGCTGCTCGTGGCGGGTGCCGCGGCGGGAATGTCGGCGACGTTCGCCGCGCCGGTCGCGTCGGTGCTGCTCGCGGTTGAACTGCTGCTCTTCGAGTGGAAACCGCGCAGCATGATTCCGGTTGCCCTCGCGGCCGCAGCCGCCGCGGCAACACGCCGCTACATCATGGGAATGGGCCCGCTTTTTCCTGTCGCCCCGCACCCTGCGTTCATCGGGCCGGCCGGACTCGCGGGATGCGTGATGGCCGGCGTACTTGCCGGTGGACTCTCCGCCGTTCTCACGCTCGCTGTGTACGCGTCAGAAGATACCTTTGCAAAACTGCCGATCCACTGGATGTGGTGGCCGGCAATCGGTGGACTGGTGATCGGCATTGGCGGACTCGTCTGCCCGCAGGCGCTCGGCGTCGGCTACGATACGATCGGTGCGATGATGAGCGGGAAGATCACCCTGCACCTCATCGTTCTCGTCCTCATCGTCAAGTCCATCATCTGGTCAGTGTCGCTCGGCTCGGGCACATCGGGAGGCGTGCTCGCTCCGCTACTGATGATGGGTGGCGCGCTCGGCGGTATCGAGTCGCTCGTGCTGCCGCCGGAAGGAGCAGGATTCTGGGCGCTCGTCAGCATGGGAGCGATACTCGGCGGGACGATGCGGGCGCCGTTTACTGGCGTGATTTTCATTCTGGAGCTCACGCATGACGTGAACCTGCTGCTCCCGCTTCTTGTCGCGGTGACGATCGCGCACGGATTCACCGTGCTGCTTCTGAGGCGCTCGATTCTGACCGAAAAGGTGGCGCGTCGTGGATTCCATCTGAGTCGCGAGTACGCGGTGGATCCGCTCGAGATTCTCTTCGCCCGCGAAGTGATGCGCACCAACGTTTTGGCATTGTCGGAAAACTCACCATTCCCGTTGCTCGTGGAATCATTGCGTGTCGATCCCGCAAAGGGTCCGCAGCGCTTGTTTCCAATCGTCGATGATGCCGGCGCACTCTGCGGTGTGGTGACGCGCGTCGATCTTCAGCGAATCGTCGACAAGGGGGCGGCGATCGCGGAGCGCGACCTCAAGTCGATCGTGCGTCAAACGCCAACGGTAGCCTACCCCGACGAGCCTCTGCGCGTCGTGGTGTACCGGATGGCAGAGACAGGCCTAACAAGTTTTCCGATCGTGACGCCGAGCGACGGGCACCGCTTCCTCGGTTTGATAGCGCTCGACGATTTGCTGAGGGCGCGGTCGTTGAACCTCGAGGCCGAGCGGCGACGCGAACGGGTGCTTCGAATGCCGTTCGGATTGGATAGTCTCTTTCGAACGGAGGGGGCGTAAGAGCTCTGGCGACTGGGATCCGTTTGCTATCTGAGCATCGTGTCAAAAACAGGTATGGGGTGCCGGGTGCTAGGTGATGGGTACGGGCTAAAAAAGCTGCTTTGAGCTCGCGCCCAGTACCTAGCACCCGGCACCCGACACCTTTTGTTGACCCGGTGTTACTGAGCGCTAAGTTACTCGTCCTACGGATGGTGCTTGGCGTTATGGTGAAGCCAGGCAAAGGGTTACAGGCCTGAGGACAGAAACTGGGTCTTGACTTAGAGGGTGGATCCGCTAGTTTCAATAAAGCGCGGCCCCGCCCAAGTCTGCGGGGCTTTTGCTTTGATCCGGTGCGACGGGTCAGCCCGACTGGTTCGAGGACAGTCCGTCGCGTTCGCGCGGGGCTGTAGCTCAGCTGGGAGAGCGCTGCAATCGCACTGCAGAGGTCAGGGGTTCGATCCCCCTCAGCTCCACTGATTTTTTGAAAATTGAAAAGTTGCCCGCCGCCGATCGGTAGGACGTAGAGTTCCAATGAC
>JBJMOA010000140.1:0-6619 GCA_045803975.1 Gemmatimonadaceae bacterium | reverse complement strand
AGAGATTGTAGTCGCGAATGAACGCAGCCCGCCGACCATCCGGTGACAATGACTCCGGGCGCGAGCCCGGTACTCGCTGTGCCAGTGGCTGCACTCGGCTGACCTCGCGCGGATCGAGCGCTCCACCACAACGATCCGTCTCGGGGCTGCACACCGTGCGAGTCGCTCGCGCCGGATCGACGAGCACGAATTGCGTTCCTCCTCCCGGAACCGGAACACGATACCCAAGCCGATCGCCGCTGAGCCACATTGGCTGCAGCCCAATGCCGGAAACCAGAGGCAGCACTCTGTCGCGCAGAAATCTTTCTGCGCGCGCGTAATCGGCGGCGGTGAGGGCGGCCGGCTGCTGCGCATCGGCGGTTGCTCGCAGGAAGGCGAGTGCAATCACAGCTGCGCGCATGCTCGTCTCGATCCGCATCGTCAGTTGCCTCCGCTGGGGCGCGCTGCTGCCTGAGCGCGCGGCCACACGTTGTCGCTCGGATCACGATCCGGGAATCGCTGGTTTGGATCGAGCGTGATTCTCGTGATAGCGCGGCCGCCAAAATCCATGTTCGCGACGAAGGTACGACTGCCCGCGAACCACACGTCTACCGGGTAGGTGACGATCGCCGTATTTGCGTCGGGGAACGTGCTGTTCGGCATCGGTTTGATTGCGGCGCCCGTCGGTGCGAATTCGACCTTGAGAACTATTGGCGATGGCATCTGGCCGTTCTGCCGAACGGTTACCGCCGTACGCTGTCCCAATGTCCGCACATCCTGGATCGAGCCGTCGACTGATTCCGTCGTGAACAGCCAGTAGTACCAGAACCATCCGAGGTCGCGACGTAGTGCGTTGTTCATGAAGAAGGCAAAGTCCCACGGCGACGGATGCTTGAAGCGCCATGCCTTCGCGTAATCACTCATCGCGCGCTGCACCGCGGTATCGCCGACGACTCCGCCGAGGGCGGAGAGCATGAGGGGAGCCTTGCCGTAAGCGGCGAAACCGTAAAGCGGCCCCGCATAGTTCTCGTCCCACATCAGCGGAGGCTCGAGCTCGTTACCGCTGATCCGTCCGTATGAGAGGCCGAGACTATCGAGAACCGCGGGTTTGTGCGCGTAGTCGGCATCCGACAAAATGTTCATGTACTGATTGAATCCTTCGTCCATGAAGCCGTACCACGTCTCATTGACGCCGACCATCATCGGCCACCACTGGTGGCCAGCCTCGTGATCGGCAGCGAAGACGGCTGACATGATGAACATCGGATATTCCATTCCGAGCTCCGGACCGTCCACCATCGTGAGCTGCGGATACGCGTACGGCATCCAGAGCTTCGAGTAGAATTCCAGCGCGTGACGCGTGACGGGGCCTGCCTGCGCGTACTGCTGCGCGTGGCCCGGCAGGTAGAGAATGTTTATTGGAACAGCGCCGCGCCCCGGTATCGTGGCACGCGTTGCGTCCCACACGAATTGGTTCGAGGTCGCCCACGCGACGTCGCCAACCGTGTCGGCTACAAAACGCCAGGTGCGGCGGTTCCCGGCGGCGGCCGATTTGCCGGCGCCGCGTTCAGTCGCGGATATGATCGTACGAACCGAGTCGGACTCGAGTACGTGCGACAGCCGTTCGCGTGCGGCAGCCGTCAGCACTTCGTTGGGATTTTGCAGAACACCGGTTGACCCAACGATCCAGCCTGCCGGTACCTCGATGCTTACGTCGAAGCGACCATAGTTGTTATAGAACTCCGCCGGCCCGAGGTATGGTTCGGTGTCCCAGCCGCGTAAGTCGTCGAACACCGCGACGCGTGGATACCACTGCGCCACCTGATAGAGCGTGTCGGCCCAACGACCCATTCGGGTACCGCGGCCGTTGTCGACGCGAGGTACGCGGAAGCGCCAATCGGCTTCGATGGTGCCACTACCATGTGCTGCGATGGGAGTCGCAAGTGGGATGCGCGCCGAGGTGTTGCGGAGAATCGTAGCCATCGGTGTCGAGCGACGCTGAGTGTTCGGGATCGGCGCGCCGACAGTATCGCTGATGTTGATCGTCTGACCGTTGACGACGAGTCTCGTGATTTGCATTCCCTCAGTGAGCTCGCTCGCTGTCTCCAGGCGAGCGACGTTCGGCGTGAAGAAGTTCTGGTCGAGGCGCAGTACCAGCGTGCGCATCGCCGAATCACTGTTGTTCCGGATAGTGACCGTCTCGCGGCCGGTGACGACTGAGGTCTTCGGATCGAGGCTCGCATTGATCCGATAGTCGGTCCAGAGCTGCCAGTAGTTCCGGCCGGGTCGACCTGTCGAGTCGCGCGTGCCCGCCGCCAACGCGCGTTGAATCATCCGCGTGACGGGGATGTCCCGCCGGACAGCCCGCTCTGGCAGCGTACTGGCGCCCAACGGGGTTGACTGCGCGCCCGACCATGTTGGAGCAAGCGACAAGGCAGCGAGGAGAGCGAAAGGGAAAGAGAATCGCACGATCATTATTACTCCTGGGGTGGGTGCTGCATTTTCGGGCTACTGCGGACTGCGGACCAAGGGCGGTCAACGTAAGATTCGATCAGCGGCACAAGGAGAGAAAGATGGACTTTCGGCTTGAAGATGCCATTCCCGTTCTGGAGCGAGCGCCGGCAGTGCTAACGGCGCTGCTCGAGGATTTGCCCCAAGGCTGGATCGATGCGCGCGAAGATACCGATGCGTGGAGTCCAGGAGAGATAATCGGACATTTGATTCACGGCGAGCGCACCGACTGGATTCCGCGCGCGCGAATCATCCTGAAGCAGGAAAGCTACCGCCGCTTCGACCCCTTCGATCGATTCGCCGAGCTCAAGTCGGATCGATCGGTCACAGACAGGCTCGAGGAATTCGCCCAGCTGCGCGGGGGAAACGTGGCAACGCTACGCGGTTGGAACCTGAAGGAAAAGGATCTCGAGCTCACCGGCGAGCATCCCGAGCTTGGAACGGTGACGCTGCGCCAGCTGCTCGCGACATGGGTCGTGCACGACACGTCGCACATCGCGCAGATCACGCGCACCATGGCGAGAGAGTACACGCGAGCGGTCGGGCCGTGGACGCAATACTTTCGGGTTTTACAAAGAGCAACTGAATAGGTGCCAGGACTGGCTACTGCACACTGAACCGCTGGACTGCAACTGAATAGGTGCCAGGTGTTAGAGGAGCATAGCTGTCAGGTAATTAGGCCTGCCGCAAGACCGTCCTACTTGCGTAAGGGCAAGGACAGTTGCCTGTGGCAAGATCACCACCTGGTGAAGTCAGGGCGTGGTGAACTAACGGCCTGATACCTGTGCCTCTAACACCTGGCACCTATTCAGTTGCAGTCCAGAGTTTCACTTCATCGTGACAGTCAAATCCTACGGATTGAACCAGTACGACGCCTTAATCAACAGAGTGTTATTGGGATGCAGACTGAACAAATCGCTTAGCCCACTCCGAAGATTGAAATCGGTCGGCTGGCCGCCCGACATCTCCCGCCCCTGCTGCCACACGAAGAACAACGTCGAGCCCGGACGATACTCCCAACGCACGACTGTGTTCGAGCGGAGCTGCTTGAAGTCGAACCCGCCGGGATCGCCGCCAAGGTAAGGCTTGTACCGGTCCGCGTAATTCTCCGCGCGCGGATCGTTCAGCTCGCGCCAGTCGGAGTACTTGCCGGTCGTCATGAACGGCTGCCCGTAGAACTGAAGCGACAACGTCGGTGACGCGGTGAAGTTGATCCGCGACGTCAGACTGAGCGTCCTTTGATCGAGGTGCGCGAACGTGTAATGCGTGGTGTCCGATCCGGTGACGCCATAATTGCCGTTCCACTGGTTGTCGTCGTGAGCTTTTTCATACGAGGCGCCGAGCGATCCGGAGAAGCGACTCGAGACGCGGAAATTGACGCTGGGCTCGATCCACCGCCCACCGGAGCGTCCGGCGTCGCTCTTATAGACGCCAGTGAACAAGGCCGGCGTCCAGGCCTTTCTGCCGTCCCCTTCGACGCCCGTCCACGTATCGTAGTCACTCGAGCGACGCACGGCGGGCCCGCCACGCGCTTCTCTATCGGCAAACGTGGGAACCAGTCCACCGATGTTGCCGCCGAGGTGTCCCCACCACTGGTTCGGGAACTGCACGTGCCAGTTGGTATTCAGCGACATGGCGGTCGGCAGGCCGTCCGTCGTCCAAGTCTGGAACGTGTTGAAATTGAATTGCGCGCGCCTGTACACCTTCGTCGGCGTATTCATTGTCAGGGCGAACCAGTTTCGGAACATCTGCTGGTCGGCGCGCGACTGGAACCCGAGATCGTTGGATTCGAATCCGGGAGAGAAGCGCTCGTATACGGTCTGAAAGCGCGTCACTCCACCACCGAATTTGCTGAACGTCAACCGCTCGGCGTTTCCCGAGAGCGACGTGCGATTGGGATCAAACTCGACGTTGTCGTCGGGTCGCTGGTAGCGGTGCACGCCGTCGAGCTGCGTCGACGCAATGGCCGCCTGGCTACCACGCACGAGGCTGCCGGCGATATAGCCAGTCAGCTCGTACCTCTTGTCGAAGAACCGTTGGCGGACGTCGAGTCCACCGGTATAAGCGGAGCCGCGCAAGTACGGCGAGCTCTGCGCGTCGAGCGCGCGATCGACGGCGGTGATCATCGTGCCAATGTCACCAGTGCCGCCGAAGAGCGACTGCTGCAATCGGGCGACACTGTAGTTGGTCTGCGGCTCGATCGTCGCACCACCTGCGCCCTGCTCGCGCTGAGTCACCGCGTTTAGCAGGCCAACTGACAAGCCGCGTCCCAACCTGCCACCAATTTTCGCTGCGCCAAGGATCGTCGTGTTCGTCGGGCTCGTCTCGTCGCCATAGACGCCCGCGAGCTGCGGCGATCTGCCAATGCGCCGTGAATAGAAAAGCCCTCGGCAGCCGGTATCGATGTCTCCGCACGACGTGCGGAAGTTGAATATCCCGGCACCTTCGAGAAAGAACGGCCGCCGCTCCTCGAAGAAGCTCTCGAATGCGGAAAGGTTTAGAACAGCCGGATCAGACTCGACCTGACCGAAATCCGGGTTGATCGTTGCATCGAGAGTGAGGTTCGACGAGAGACCATACTTGACGTCGGCACCAGCAGAGATGGCTTGCGGATGATCGAATGAAGATCCACTCGGGCGCGTCTCGTTTTTGGTGACGACGTAGGGCGTGAGCTCGAGTCGGCGTGGGGCGGACAGTCCGCGGATGCCGCCGAGGTCGCCAAGCTGCGAGAAGTAGCCCTGCTTGTCGCGGTCGTAGAGCGGCCAACTTATGCGCGCGCTGGTGCGTGCGATATCGCGCACCACCATGAACCCAAACGTGTGCTCGTCCTTGTTGTTGAAGCGAAGCTGGCTAAAAGGAATCCGGAACTCGGCGACCCATCCGAGCGAGTCGACACGCGTCGCGACATCCCATACGCCATCCCACGTCTGGTCTTCGTTGTTGTCGTTGTAGACATAGAAGTCGCGCTTCACGCCGGCGGGATTGACGCAGAACTCGTAGCCGGTGCGCCGATCGTGATACGAGTCGATCATCAGCTTGAGCTGCTCCGAGGCCGTGCGCACATCACGCCTGCTGAGGAGCGACACAATGCTGTCCGGCGCGGGATCATACATCCGCGCGAGGACGTAAAGATTCCTGTCGTCGTAAGTGACGCGCACCTCGGTCTTGAAGCGCGTCTCGGCTCCCTTCTTCGGGTCATACTCGAGGAATTGGTCGATGACCTGCGCATTCTGCCACGCGGCATCGTCAGTCTTGCCATCGAGCACCGGAGGCGTGTTTGCACGACTCGCCATGGCGGCTGTTGCGGTTGCACGCGAGCCAGTCGCCGGCACGTCGAGAATGATTTTGTCGGGGACATTGGAGACCACACGCGCGGTGACACTCTCGGGCTGTACCGGAGTTTGCGCCATCACGGTGACGGGGCGCGTAAGCATCAGGATGGCTTGAGAGGCGATAAGACTAAAGAGGACGAGGATCTTCATATGAGGATGGCAGAGCGTTGGCCTCGGGTAGACGGGAGAGGCCGAATCGAACGGGATCGAGATTGAGACAACCCCAAGGCGGAAATGGTTTGGCCGGATAGCTTACCTTTTTCCCCCTTCCCCTTCCCCCTTCCCGTTTCGATATGCCCGAGCCCTACTCCTACGCAACGCACCTCGACATCAAGTATGGCCCGCTCGAGGTTATCGACGTTCCGGCCGTTATTGATGCCGTCCGGGACCGCTGGTACAACCAGACGCTTTGCAAGGTGAACGATTCGGTGGTCCGACTGGGGGTCGTACAGGGCGAGTACCACTGGCACAAGCACGACGATCTCGACGAGTTCTTTTACGTCGTCGAGGGAAAGTTCCTGATCGATCTGGAAGGGCGGACCGTGGAGCTCCGTGAGCGGCAGGGGCTCGTCGTTCCCCGAGGCATCGTACACCGCACCCGGGCGCCGGAAAGGGCGGTCATTCTGATGGTCGAGGGAGCGGGGATAATTCCTACAGGCGACTGAGCGTCGGGGTGAACTCTAAGGCGAGGACCGAGGGCTCAGGACCAAGTGCATTTATGATCGCGGACTAATTGAGGATCTAGGACAAAGGGCATTCGCGCACGACCAAGGACAACCTGGGGACCGCGCGATGGG
>JBJMOA010000139.1:0-12340 GCA_045803975.1 Gemmatimonadaceae bacterium | reverse complement strand
GGACGCGATGCGTAACGGATCGGACAATCACGCGGTGAAGGTGCCGCATAAGATCCCTGTCTACATCACTTACTTCACCGCGTACACTGCCAACGGCCAACTGTATTTCGGCAACGATCTCTACGGGCGGGACGACAAGCTCGTGACGGCTTTCATGCCGGGGGCGATGCCGAGCAGAGAGGTGGTGAACGCAGTGCAGGCGTTGCGCCGAATCGCCAACGCCTGAGCAGAAATTCTTCTGGCGACAAGTCGACACACATCGGTTTATTGGCGACGTAGTTGCGGTGAGGAGCCGGCCATATGCCGATCACCTACGCCATTTCCCCCGATGGTCGTTTCATAAGGGCGCACGCGACGGGAATTATTAGTGCGCCCGATCTTCACCAGCTCGTAGACTCACTGCTCGCTGATCCCGGACTCGGACCGGGAATGCGTGGCCTCTACGACTCTCGATACGCCGAGCCGGACATAACCATCCTCCAGCTCGCCGAAGTCGCCAACAGAGTTCGCGAAGTGATCAATCGCGGCCTCGAGCGAATTGCGATCGTAGCGCAGTCACAGACGACCTATCGCGTCGCCAAGACGTTCTCGGTCCTTGCCCGCGCGATCGGCATCGATGTCGACGTGTTTCAGGATCTCGCTGCAGCCGAAACGTGGCTGGCGGAAGAGAATGGGGGGGCCAACACCGCAGAGAAGCACCTCCCTCGTTAAAGCCTGGCGCCCGTTTCTGCGTCGAATACGTGCACACCTTCGGGTCGCACGCGAATCGAGACGACGTCTGCGGGCTTGATCAGCTCCTGCGGCGGTGCGACAGCGACCAACCGGTCTCCGCCCGAAAGAGTGACGTAAACGATCTGCTCGTTTCCCATCGGCTCGACGACGCTGACTTCCGCGCGGGGTCGGCCCTCCCCGTCGGTTGTGACTTCGATGTGCTGTGGTCGAACGCCGAGGAACACTCGACCACGCGGCGCCGCGTCGCACGGAACGTCGACGGTCAGATCGATGCCTTTGAACGTGCACATGCTCATGCGAGACCCCGCACCTTCAGGTCGCTGAATGACGCCCTCGATGAAGTTCATGGCTGGACTGCCGATGAAGCCAGCCACGAACTTGTTCGCCGGTCGCTGGTACAGCTCCATCGGCGTGGCGACCTGTTGGAGAACTCCTTCCTTCAGCACAGCGATACGATCGCCGAGTGTGAGCGCCTCTGATTGATCGTGGGTGACGTAGACCATCGTCGCGCCGAGCTTCCGGTGGAGGCGCGCGAGCTCGACTCGGGTCTCGACGCGAAGCTGCGCATCGAGGTTCGACAGGGGCTCGTCGAAAAGAAACGCGAGCGGCTCGCGCACGATCGCGCGTCCGAGCGCGACACGCTGTCGCTGGCCGCCTGACAGTTGCGCGGGCTTTCGATCGAGCAGCGCGTCGAGCCCGAGCGAGCCGGCGATCGCGCGCACCCGTTCGTCGATCACAGCCGGCGGCTGCTTCCTGATGCTGAGGCCGAAGCCGAGATTCTCGCGCACCGTCATGTGTGGGTAGAGCGCATAATTCTGGAAGACCATCGCGATGTCGCGAAGCTGCGGCGGAAGATCCGTGACATCACGATCACCGATGCGAATGACTCCGTCAGTTACGCGCTCGAGTCCCGCCATCAATCGAAGCACGGTCGATTTGCCGCTTCCGGACGGGCCGACGAGAACCAGCAGTTCTCCATCGGCTGCCTCGAGGCTCAGATCACGCGCGGCGACGTAACCGTTCGGGTAGACTTTGTCGACTTTTTCCAGAGCGATTTTGGCCATTGGTTTAATTACGGAATTTGAGTCCTACTCAACTTAGAAGTGACGCGTTGCGGGTTGCCGGTAGCACCGTTCCCGGTTGCCGGTTAACAACGGTGCGAACTTGTCGGAGCGGCATCTCAAGTAAAACCAACTGCAGTTTGCCTTTACCACGGATAGCGGGCAGGAAAGTTCGCACCGCAGTTGACGGGGAACCGGGAACCGTGCTACTCGCAACCCGCAACACGTCACTTGTAAGTTGAGTAACACTCACCCTTTTACAGCTCCAGCAGTAAGCCCTTGCACGATCCGCCTCTGAAACACGAGAACCATCGCCGCCACGGGCGCCGTCGCAACGACCGCCGCTGCGAGGATCTCGCCCCACGGCACCTGGTACTGTCCCCGAAACAGCGCGATCGCTACGGGCACGGTTTGACGCTCAGGCCCAAGAGTGAACGACAGCGCAAACAGAAACTCGTTCCAACAGTAGATGAAAGTGAGGATGCCCGTCGTCGCCAGGCTCGGCACCGCTAATGGCAACAGGATGCGCGTGAAACTCTGCACCCTCGTCGCTCCGTCGACGTGAGCGGCCTCTTCGAGATCCTTGGGAATCTGTCTGATCGACCCGGTCAGCACCCACACTGTGAGCGGCATCGCGAACGTCATGTACGGCATAATCAATCCAGGGTACGTGTCGATGAGATGCAGCGAGCGCAGCAGCAGATAAAGCGGGCTGACGATCGAGATCTGCGGGAACATCGTCACCGCGAGAATGAACGCCATGATCGCTGCCTTGCCGCGAAACTCTATTCGGGCCAACGCGTACGCAGCCAACGTCCCGACCGTCAGGCAAAACAACGTGGTCGTGCCCGCCACCACCAGCGAATTCCGTATCGGCGTGATGAAATCGCGCTCGGTGAATAGCGCGCGATAATGATCGAAGAGAAGGTGCTGTGGCCAAAGCGACGGGTCGCGGAACAGCGCGGCGTCGGAAGTAAACGATGCGACGATCGCCCAGTAAAACGGGAACAGCGTGAAGATCATGAGCACAACGAGAGCCGAGCCAAATAGCCAGCGCCCAGTCCCGCGACCCCATCCCCCATCCCCCATCCCCCATCCCGCCTTCACGCCTCGTCACCTCCGAGTCTCACGCCGAGCCCCCGGACGTAGAACAGCGCGAGACCGAACGTAATGACGAAGATCACGACCGAAAGCGCCGAGCCGTAGCCGAACCGGAGATTCTGCAGGAGAGCGTTGAACGTGTAGAGAGCCACTGGCTCGGTCGACGTTCCTGGCCCACCGCCTGTTAGCACGTAGATCAGATCGAACACGCGGAACCCATCGAGAGTCCGAAAGATCAATGTGACGAGGATCGCTGGCTTGAGCAGCGGCAGCGTGATGTGACGCAGCTGCCACCATGCGTTCGCGCCATCGACTGCTGCCGCTTCGTACAGCGACAGGTCGATGTTCTGCAGTCCGGCGAGAAGGAGCAGCGCCACGAACGGGGTTGTCTTCCAGACGTCAGCGAGAATCACGGGAATCCACGCCGTCGACGTCCTGATGAACCAAACCATTGGCTGCGTCAGAAATCCCGCGTCGATAAGGAGCGCGTTGGCAATTCCGCCCTGCGACTCAAAAATGAATCGCCACAGCAGCGCGGCGACGACAGTTGGAATCGCCCACGGTACGAGGACCGCCGCGCGGACGAATCCACGCCCGCGAAAAACGCGATTCATCGCCAGCGCGAGGAAGAGCCCGATCAAGAGCTCCAGCGAAATCGATACGACCGTAAAGAAAGCCGTGTGACCAAGTGCCGCCCAAAACCGCGGATCGCGCGCAATCTCGGCGTAGTTCGCGAGCCCCACGAAAGGCTTGCCCAGCCACGGCATCCGCAGCTCGTGGAGGTGAAGCGATTCCCAAAACGTCCAGCCCAGCGGAAAGATTGCGATCAACGCAATCACCAATAGCGCGGGCGCGACAAGCGTCCATCCGAGACGTGCTTCGGCGCCAAGACGCGAGATTCTTCTCACGATGTGGTCGGGCGGCCAGACATCAACTTGCGCATCCCCGTCCGCTCGATGAGTGTATTGATCCGCGCCGCCGCCGAATTGAGCGCCTCCCTCGGCGCCACCTGCCCGACGAGCGCACGGTGCAGCTCGATTTGCAGGATCTCCGATAGCTCGGTGTAGATCGGCGTAACTGGACGTGGTGTCGCGCTCTCGATTGCGCGCCGCGCGTTCTCCAGCGGAATCGCGATCGCCTTCCGCAACCGGGCATCGTCGTAAAGGGCGGGGCGTGTGGGATATTGGCCGACTGCCTGCGCGCGCTCGAGCATCTGTTCAGGGGCCGTGAGATACGCGATCAGGCGATACGCTGCATCGGGGTGCTCGGTGTACGCGTTGATCGCGAGCTGGGCGCCGCCCAGTGCTGCCGTCGAGTGCCCCATTGGTGCGGAACCAGAAGCGGGAATCGGCGAGACCGCGAATTTTCCCGCTACCTTCGACTGCGCCGTGTCACTCATCGCCGCAACCGGATACGGCCAGTTACGCATGAAGACTGCATTGCCATTCTGGAACGCGAAGCGCGCTTCCTCTTCGTGCCACGTGAGGACGTCGAGAGGCGCGACGCGCGACGTGTAGAGCTCGTCTCTCATGAACTCGAGCGCACGCACCGCTTCCGGTCGATTGACGACCACTTCACCATTGGCATCGATTATTTGTCCGCCGAACGCGCCGAGGTACTCGACGAAGCCGGTGATGAGACCTTCGTAGCGCGCACCCTGAAAGACGATGCCGTAGCGCGGACCGCCGCGTCGCGCCATTGCTGACCGCGCATCGGTGACCATCTCTTCGAGAGTTCCCGGCTCGCGCGGAACGAGATCGGTGCGCCGATAGAGCAGTCCGACGTCGGCGAACCACGGCAGCGCGTATAGCTTGCCCGCCCACGTATTCGCAGTGATGGTCGCGGGAAAGAATTCTGCCCGCGGCGGCGCATAACGGTCCAGCGGCAGCACCCAACCGGCCGCGGCGAATTCAGGTGTCCATACCACGTCGAGCTGGAGAATCGACGGATTGCCGACGCGCGCGTTGAGCCACTGTACGTAAAGCTGATGCCGCTGCGATGCATCGTCTGGAGTTCGCTGCAGCTCGACACGAATACCCGGATTCAACTCCGCGAATCTCTTCAGCTGCTTCGCGACGAGCGTCCCCTCGGCGCCAAGTGCAGAGCCGGAAAACGTGAGCACAGTCTTGCCGTCGTTCGACGCTCCCTGGCAAGCACCGAGGAGCGTCGCAACGCAGGCTACGCGAAGGCCTCGCACCTATGGCAGCTTCATTTGCGACATGACGAACTGCACCGCCAGATCGGTGACGTTCCAGAGTTGAACGTCGGTGCTCGCGCCGTACCGAATGGGCTTCAGCACGCCACCGACGATCTCGTAGCTCCACAGCTCGTTGTGCTTGAGACCCGACGCCTCGACAGCGGCGTTTACACGCCGGAGCGCGTCACGCATCTCAGTGACATAAGGGGTCAGCGCCGGATCCGACGGCCTCAACGCGGCATCGGTCGCGCCCGAGATCTGGTTGGCCAATCCGAGGAGAAGGAGGTTCACTTCTCTGCCCCACACGACGCGTGGTGAGTGATACGTATCCCGCTTGAATTCTTCCCACACCGCTTGCGGTGCGTACGCGTCGTTCGCCACGAGCGGACCGAGCCCGTCGACGAGCAGCCCGACGGGATAGGGACGCATGATGGCGCGAACGTCGCGCAGCACGCCACCGAGCCCGTCACTCGTAGTGTCTCGTCCATCTCTCAGGAAGAGCCGCGTCGCTGGATCGGTGTTGACGACGGGTATCGCTCGGCCCGCCGAGTCGAGCGAGAGCGCAAGGAATTCGATGGGCGATCTGTCTGCGGCGGTGGAATTGAGCACGCCTTGCCAGTACGCGCGCTCGTTGGCCGGCAGCCATTGCAGCTTTGCCCTGACTCTGGTCTGGATTACATCCGCAGGTAGCGCGACGACGAAGTGGCGCACGGCGCCGCGCCAGTTCTCGATCGCCCGCTGGAGAGAACCCGCGTCGCGCGCGAGCCGGCCCAGCGGACTCTCAGTCGCGACGGCGGGTAAGGCGACGGCGAGGTCTCTCTGACTGATGCCCAGTCCGCGGAGCGATGTCAGAATCTCGCCAATCGATTGCAGCGCACGCGGCACCCAGATGGCATTGATGTCCATCTCGAAGCGGCCGTTCGCGTAGCCGGCATTGCTGTCGCGCCAACTAATTGACCGCCAGTGCGTAGAATCGAGCCGCGGTGATGCGACGAGATTCTGCACGTCAGGAGCTCGCGCGTAGGGATCGGCGAGCGCTGCGACGAGGGCGAGCTCTTTCAGCAGGAGTCCGAGCCGCGAGCCGCCGCCGTCAGTGGTATCCATCAGGAACGCGCGCTTCCGGGCGGCAGTCACGGCAGGATTTGCGAGGTACCGCGCCGCGAGCACGGGCAGCTGGAACTCGTCGTCCCGCATGTGATAGTTCTCGCGGACTTTCTGCAGGTCTACGAGCAACGCCCGCGCGTTGGCGAGCGCGGTGTCCGCCGCGCTTCTACTGCCTCTCCTCACGAGACGGGTGTATTCCGCCATGTGCGCGTTGTATTCGGCCGCATTCTCGCGAATCGCCTGGCCGCCCAGCGCTTCTTCGTGGCTCACGTCGCCGCGCGGACCGAGCTTGCGCAGCGCGCTGGCGATCACGAACTCCGACATCGCATCGGTCCAGACTGGCTGCATCATGAGAGCGGTCATCATCATGTCCCGACCGAAATACGTCGCGTAATTCGGCAGCCCCGCCATGAGCTTTTCTCGTGAGCTGAGAAGCTCCGTTCCACGGGTGTCACGCTCGAGCTGTCGATAGCGGGCGACGCGTGCAATGCCTCCCGCTGATCCAGCGGCGCCACCCCGTGCGGCACGATCTGCCGCGACCCGTTCATCGGCGAGAAACCGCAGGAAAGCCGGGTTGAAGATCTGGTCGCGCGTGAGCGGCGTCAGCGCTGGCGCATCGGTCGTGACTCGCACCGTAAATCGAATCGGACGGTTGCCGTTCGCCCGAATGCTCACGATCGGAACTGTCACGAGGAGCGACGCCTCGCGCGGATCGACCGCCACGTCCAGCGACAACGTGGTCTTGCCGTCGAGCGATGTGTGGGTTGCGGTGACGCCGCGGCCCTCGCGCACACCGGTCGTGAGAAGATCGGGCTCCAGTCTGGCGGAGAGATCGGAAGGATGGGTGGCGTTGAGCAGACCCAGGTGTCGATCGCGCTCCGCGGCATCGAGGCGCGCGATGTTGGCGATCATCTCTTCCTGCTCCGGGAATCGGAACGCTGGCCAGTCGAACGGCTGGAGATGCCGGCCGGAATATCCGAGATCTCGCTCCACGCGCATGGAGCCGAGGAGAATCCATCCAATCAGAATTTGCTGGACGTTGGCGACCAGCTGGTACTCGATTGTCCGGCGCGCTCCGGTTTGCGAAACGTTTGCTCCATTCGAGCCCCAGTCGAGCCGGACTGGTTTTCCAGCACCGTCCCGCACGGTGAAGCCCACGCTCTCGTCGACCGCGTCGGCGAGCAGTGTGACGACCCTGCCACTGCGCGCATCGAGATATACTTGAACGACGTTCCCCTTTGCGTCTCTGTAGAAACGAGTCTGGTAGCCCTGATAGGCCGCCGGATCGTCGATGCCGGCCTCAGGGAATGCCAGGACTGGCTGTACGACTCGGTTCTGGCTCGACGCCTTCGCCGCGCTCAGCACGGCTCCTGCTACGATAGCCACGAACATGGAGCGTCTGGTCACCGCGCGGTCCTCCTGGCGCTCTTATTGAAACACGATTATGTCCGTCGATCCGGCTCAAAATCAATGGCCGGCGAGATAATCTACGACCTATGTCCGGGGCTCTGCTTTGAGATTATCCCTCCGCTTCATCGTTCCTCTCGTGCTGGTACTCGCGGCGCTTGCGTATTCGGTGATGCCGCTCGTGGACAGGCTCACCTTCCGCTGGTTCGGGAATGATCTGAGGCTGAGGTCGGTTCTGGTCGCGAATACAATCGACGAGCCGTTGCGCGCATTGATCGAGGCGAACGACGCGCCCGGCATGAGGCGCTTCTTTGCGCGCATCGCCCAGGACGAGCGCATTTTCGCGCTTGGCTTCTGCCCGGTACAGAAGACCACGGCGATCGCAACGCCGACGTTCCCGCGCAAAATCAAGTGCGCGGAGCTCAATAAGTTTTCGGCGCCGGCAGACCAGATCCTCAACGAAGCCCAGGGCCCGCTTCTCGTCTCCGTCATGCCCGTCGCGGCCGCCGGCGAGACCCTCGGCAGCATTGTGCTCGTGCACGATATGAGTTTCGTGCAGCGCCGCTCAGAGGAAACGAAGAAATACCTCTTTTACCTTTTCGTCGCGCTTGGGGTCGTTGTCTCGCTGATCACGGTCGTGGTCGCGCAATTGAGCTGGCGCGGGTGGGTCGCTGGAATTCGCGCGCTGATGCGCGGGGAAGGACTGCTACGGCCGGCACGAAGATCTGACGAGGGCGAGCTCCAGCCGATCGCCGACGATTTGCGCACGCTCATCCGCGATCTCGACGCCGAGAACCGGTTGAGAGACGAGGAGCAGCTGGCGTGGACGCCGGAGACACTGCGCGGCATCCTCGACCGCGAGCTCCGCGGACAGGACGTAATCATGGTTTCCAACCGCGAGCCGTATATCCACGTCAGCAAGGGCGATTCCATCGTCATCCAGCGCCCTGCAAGCGGATTGGTCAGCGCGGTCGAGCCGATCATGCGCGCGTGCTCAGGAACCTGGATTGCGCACGGCAGTGGATCTGCCGATCGCGAAGTTGTCGACCGGCACGACCGTATCGGTGTTCCGGTAGATGATCCGTCTTATGAGCTGCGCCGACTGTGGCTCACGAAGGTGGAAGAGCAAGGATACTACTACGGATTCGCCAACGAAGGCTTGTGGCCGCTTTGCCACATCGCGCACGTGCGACCGACGTTTCGGAGCTCCGACTGGACGCAGTACGAGAGCGTGAATCGAAAGTTCGCCGCGGCCGTCGTAAGAGAAGCGAAATCCCGCGATCCGATCGTGCTCGTCAACGACTATCATCTGGCGCTCGTGCCGCGGATGGTACGTGAGCAGCTGCCTCGCGCAACGATCATCACGTTCTGGCACATCCCCTGGCCAAACCCGGAAGCGTTCGCGATATGCCCATGGCGACAAGAGCTTCTGGATGGACTACTGGGCAGCAGCATACTCGGCTTTCACACCCAGTTCCACTGCAATAACTTCGTCGACACAGTGGATAGACAGCTCGAGGCGCGCGTCGACCGGGAGACGTTCAACGTCACGTATCAGGGCGAGACGACGGCGGTGAAGCGCTACCCGATCTCGGTTGAATGGCCGCCCTCGCTCGCGCACGTCGCGAAACCGATCGGTGAATGCCGCGCCGCCGTTCGCGCGCGTCACAATCTTCCGAGCGACCACGCGATAGGAATCGGCGTCGACAGGCTCGACTACACCAAAGGAATCGAGGAGCGATTGAACGCCGTCGGTCGATTGATGGAGCTGCACCCGGAATGGGTCGGCAAGTTCACGTTCATCCAGATTGCCGCGCCCACGCGCGCGAGCATCGAGCAATACAAGAATTATCAGCAGCGCGTTCGGGCACTGGCGGCAAGGATCAACGATCAGTTCAAGAGCGGACAGCATCCGGTGATCGAGCTCGTGATCGAACATCGCGAGCCCCACCAGGTGTATGAGTATTATCGCGGCGCGGACGTGTGCTTCGTGAGCAGTCTGCACGACGGAATGAATCTCGTTGCGAAGGAGTTCGTCGCATCGCGCGACGACGACAGCGGTGTACTCGTTCTCAGCCAGTTCACGGGCGCCGCCCGCGAGCTCCCCGAAGCATTGATCGTCAATCCATATGATGCGGACCAATGCGCGACTGCTCTGGACATCGCGCTCACGATGCCGGTTCGTGCGCAGCGCGCGCGGATGCGACTCATGCGGAGCCTGATCAGAGAGTTCAACGTCTATCGATGGGCGGGTCGCATGCTGCTCGATGCGGCTACGATGCGCCGCCGCATGCGGCTTCTCAGTCGCGCGCCGCACGTCGCCAAGTGGAGCGACGAATCCGATCCCACCGCCACCCCCGCTGAAGACCAGGCTACGCAATCCGCCACGTGAAAGCTCGCACGGACACTCGGCGCCGCCGCGTCACGAGGCGGCGCGAGCTGCCACCACCGCAAACCGACTGGGCCTACTTTTTCGATATCGATGGAACACTGGTGGATATCGCGCCAACGCCGGCTGAGATATATCTGGCGCACGATCTTCACTTGCTCATTCGACGCCTCCACGATGCGACCGGTGGTGCACTAGCGCTCATCAGCGGCAGGTCGATTGCGAACGTCGACTCGATCTTCGGCGGCTCGCAGCTGCCTGTCGCCGGCCAGCACGGACTTGAGAGACGAAACGCCAAAGGGGAGATTTCCCGGCATAGTGCCATATCCAAAAAACTCGAGCGGGCACGGCATAAGCTCGGTGAAGCCGTGGCGCGCCATCGCGGCCTCCTTCTGGAGGACAAGGGACTCTCGCTTGCCCTCCACTATCGGGCGGCCCCTTCGCTGGCATCGTTTGCTCATCGCACTATACGGTCACTGGCCGCCGCTATCGGCCCCGACTACACCGTGCAGTCCGGCAAGCGCGTCATCGAGCTCAAACCAAGCGGACGGGACAAGGGGCAAGCCGTGAGGGAATTCATGCACGAACAACCGTTCGCCGGACGCACCCCAGTCTTCGTGGGCGACGACGTCACCGACGAGCACGGCTTCAAAGTCGTGAATGCGCTCGGCGGCTACGCCGTCAAAGTTGGCGCTGGGGCCACCGCGGCGCATTTCCGCCTGAAAGATGTGAGCGCCGTGAAAAGGTGGCTCGAGCAAATCGGGCAGGTGCCCGCCGCCAATCGCGCGCTGACATCCTCGCCCACGTCGTGACCTCGCTCGAGCTCGGGCTTATCGGCAACGGCACGATCGCCGCGCTCATCGACGCGGTGGGCGAGATCAAATGGGCATGCTTTCCACGTCTCGACGGCGATCCGATGTTCTGCTCCTTGCTTCGCAAAAGCGCCGAGCGCGACGACGAGCTGGGCATGTTCGCGATCGAGCTCGTCGATGGCGTGAGGACTGAGCAGGAATATCTGGTCAACACGCCAATTCTCGTCACCAAATCGTACGACGCCGACGGCGGCGCGATCGAGATCACCGACTTCGCGCCGCGGTTCCGTCAGTTCGGCCGGCTGTTCTGCCCGACGATGTTGGTGAGGCAGGTTCGTCGGATCGGCGGCAGCCCGCGGATTCGGGTTCGAATGCGGCCCGCCCACGATTATGGGTGTGATCGACCGCGGACCACGATCGGCAGCAATCACATCCGCTACTACGGCGGTCCCGTGGTGCTCCGCCTCACGACGGATGCCTCGACCACCGCTATTCTCGAGGAGAATGCCTTTTTTCTGGAGGATTCAGCCACTCTCATTTTGGGTCCCGACGAAACGGTCAGTGGTGCCGTCGAGGAAGTGGCGCGGCATTTTCTCGACGAGACGTCGTGGCATTGGCGCGAGTGGGTGCGAATGCTGGCGATTCCGTTCGAGTGGCAGGACGCCGTGATTCGCGCCGCGATCACGCTGCAGCTCAACGTGTACGAGGACACGGGCGCCATCATCGCTGCCGCGACGACCTCGATTCCCGAAGCTCCGAATACACCGCGGACCTGGGATTATCGGTACTGCTGGATTCGTGACGCCTACTTTGTCGTCAACGCACTCAATCGTCTGGGCGCTACGCGCACAATGGAGAGGTACCTCGCGTTCATTCTAAACATCGTCGCGGGAGCGGAAGAAGGGCGGCTGCGTCCACTTTACGGAATCAACGGACGACTGGCGCCGGACGAGCGCGTCGCCGAGTGTTTGAGCGGCTACCGCGGCATGGGGCCGGTGCGGATCGGCAATCAGGCGCATCGTCAGGTGCAGCACGATGTATACGGGGCGGCGATACTCGCGGCGCCACACGTTTTCTTCGACCGCCGATTGGTGCGTCGCGGCGACGACAGTCTTTTTCCGAAGCTCGAAGCGTTGGGCGAGCAGGCGGCAAAGCTCTTCGATCAACCCGACGCGGGAATTTGGGAGCTCAGGGGAAAGCTGCGCGTTCACACTTTCTCCAGCGTGATGTGCTGGGCAGGCGCTGATCGCCTCTCGCGGATCGCGGCCCATCTCGGGATGCATGATCGCGCGAAGTACTGGCGCGGCCAGGCCGATCGAATGCACGCCGTCATCTGCCAACGGTCGTGGAACGCCAGGCTCGGCTCGTTCGTCGGGACGATGGACGGCGATACCCTGGACGCGAGCCTGCTGCGCCTTAACGAAGTGGGATTTCTCGCTGCCGACGATCCACGATTCACGGGGACGGTTGCCGCAATCGAAAAGGAGCTGAGACGAGGAGACTTCATTTTCAGGTATTCCGAGCAGGATGACTTCGG
>JBJMOA010000138.1:0-16566 GCA_045803975.1 Gemmatimonadaceae bacterium | reverse complement strand
CATCGCGCTTCGAAATGCTGAAGAACAGGGCCATCGCTTACGGCAACGTGGTCGCTGTCACCGGACCTCGCTCCGCGCTTGGGCCCGCTATTCCCACGCTCCTCGCGCTTTTGTCGCTAGCGTTCCGGAAACATCGGCGCGTCGCACTGTTAGTTGCGGGCGTGCTCGCGCTTGGAGTGTGTCTCGTCTGGCCGTTCTCCATCGGCGTACTGTATTTGCCGACCGCGGCATTACTGCTTCTCGCTGCGTGGCGAGAAAAGCGTCTTCACCGAGAAGACGCGGCCCCGGCGCCCGGCATCTAAATCCAGAGACTCATGGCGGTAACCTCAGTCACGCGTGGTCAGTGCCAACTTTCTCTAGTCGGCGGATCTCACTCGACGCATATCAAGGAGCGGATTCACATCCCCGTCTGATCCGCATTGCCAACCTAGTCCCACGACAGTAGCCTCAGCGTATGAAAGTCCATCTTCTGCTGCCTGTGCTTGGTGCTTGTGCGACAGCTCGACTCGCCTCGCCGCCCGCGCCCCGCGTCGATTACCACCAGCATCTCGTCAGCCCAGCCTTTGCGCCGATCGTCAAGTTACCGGCGCGAGATGCGACGGCGCTGCTCGCCGAGCTCGACGCGGCGGGCATCGAAAAGGCGGTAGTGCTTTCCGTTGGCTACAGCTTCGCCGACGAGCGGAAGAAACTCGATGATCCCGATCGGCTCACGCGCGAGGAGAACGACTGGACTTCCGCTCAAGTAGTGGCCGCTCGCGGACGTTTGATCGGCTTCTGCAGCGCCAATCCGTTGCGCCCTGCCGCGGTCGCAGAGCTGGAACGGTGCCTCACGCTTCCAGGCATGAAGGGCATCAAGCAGCATTTCGGAAACGCGGGCGTCAGCCTGAGGGACCCGTCGCACGCCGCGCGCATCGTCGAGGTCTTCGCTCTCGCGGAGCGCCTTCATGCGCCCGTTCTCGTTCACATGCGCGCGAGAGGCGGGCTCAATTACGGCGCCGAGGATGCGCGAATTTTCCTCGACAAAATCGTTCCCGCGGCACCGTCGATCGAGATAGTTGTTGCACACTTTGGAGGCTCGGGCCCCGGCTATCCAGCGCAGGCCGACTCAGTGATGGCGGTGTTCGGTGCTGCCGCAGAGGCAAAGGATCCGCGAATGCGCAATGTCTACTTCGACGTCGCGACGATCGTGACTGCTGAGACGACGGCGGAAGAAGCTGCCTTGGTTGCCAGGCGGGTGCGTCAGGTCGGGAGCAGTCGAGTTCTCTATGGATCCGATCTGAGTCCGCCGGGCGGGAGCATCCGCTCGGGATGGGAAATCTTCCGGACTCGAACGCCGCTAACCGACGCAGAGATTCGGACGATTGCGGGCAACGTGACGCGGTTCGCTCACTAACGGCGCTAGCCGAGATCAACTGCCTCGCGCGATGAGCCAAGATCTGTGGACCGACGTCGATCACTATTTCGCCAAAGGCCTTCTTCCCGACGATCCGTCCCTGGAGTCGGCGCTCGAGTCGAGCGCCGCAGCGGGATTGCCAGCGATCAGTGTGTCGCCGACGCAGGGCATGTTTCTGCAGATGCTCGCGCAAATCCTTGGTGCGAGGTCGATCCTCGAGGTTGGAACGCTGGGCGGCTACAGCACGATCTGGTTGGCTCGCGGACTGCGCGAAGGTGGACGACTGATTACGCTCGAGGTCGATCCCAAGCACGCCGAGGTCGCGCGTGCAAACGTGTCGCGCGCAGGTGTAGGGGACGTGGTGGAGATCCAGGTTGGAAACGCGTTGGAGGCGCTTCCCAAACTGTCAGCTGATCGACGCGGTCCGTTCGACTTGATCTTCATCGACGCCGACAAGCAAAACATTCCTACGTACTTCGAGTGGGCGTTGAAGCTGTCGCGTGCGGGCTCCGTGATCATCGTCGACAATGTAGTGCGAGACGGCGCGGTCATTGATGAGGACAGCAGCGATCCCAGCGTGCGGGGCGTTCGGCGTTTCGTCGAGCTCGCGGGGGATCGAGCAGACGTCAGCGCAACAGTAGTCCAAACCGTGGGAATCAAGGGATACGACGGATTCGCAATCGTGCTGGTCGGTCCGCGGCGGTGAAGCCGAAAATATCAATCTCGCGGGCGTCGATTCCGGGTTGTATTATGGCAATTGAAACATCCGAGCGGCTTGACGACGCATTCGAGATCAGCCCGCCGCAGGAAGCACCCAAAACCGGAGGTCGCATGCGCCTTTCTCGTTCATTCTCCGTCGCTCTATCTCTCCTGACGCTGATAGCCTGCCAATCCTCGACCGATCCTGGACAACCACGTGTGATCGGAACCATCGATGCTGGCGGAACCCTGCAAGGAGTCATCGAAGTACCCGCCATGGTTTCCCGAAATGAATCCTTTACGGTTACGGTTTCGACGTTTGGGAATAGTTGTATATCGGCCGCGGGAGCGGGCGTTGTCATCGACGGCCCTGTAGCGACGATCACACCCTATGACAACATCTTGGTTGGTCGCACATGCCTCGACTATTTGAAGGCGTATCCTCGGCCCGTACAGCTCCGTTTTTCCGAGCCAGGCACGGCAACGATACGCGTGACAGGACGAGGCTCGGACGGCCCAGCGCTCGTGACGGTCGAGCGCTTTATTGTCGTAAGTCAGTAGCGGAGGCACTGGATGGCGAAAGCAAGTCGTACCCGTTCCGCACCAAAGTCACGGCGCACGCCCGCGAAGATAGCCACTCATAAGTCCGCGACAAAAGTGGCGAGAAAGCCTGCGACAGAAGCGCTGATCCTCGTCGGTACGATGAAAGGCGCGTTCGTTTTCCGCTCTGAGCCTTCGCGCCGGAAATGGAAGATGGAAGGCCCGCACTTTCGCGGCGAAGCTGTGTACGCGCTGTTGCACGACAACCGCGGCGGGCGATCCCGCACATTCGCTTCAGCCACCAGCATGCACTGGGGTCCCACGCTTCGCATCAGCGACGACCTCGGCGCCACCTGGAGCTCGCCCGAGCGTCAATCGATAAAATTCCCCGCCGATTCCGGTCGGGCGCTCGCCCAGATCTGGCAGATCGCGCCAGGGCGCACGAACGAGCCCAATGTGTTGTTCTGCGGCGTCGAGCCATCGGCGCTCTTCGAATCGCGCGACGGCGGCGAAACATGGAAACCGAACGAAGGCCTGCTCAATCACGAGCACCAGCCGAAGTGGCAACCCGGAGGCGGCGGGCTGTGCCTCCACACGATCGTCCTGGATCCGACTAACAAACAACGCATGCTCGTCGCGATGTCGACTGGTGGCGTCTATCGCACTGATGACGGCGGTCGGACCTGGCGTCCGCGCAACGTCGGCGTACGGGCCGAGTTCAATCCAGACAAGTATCCGGAATTCGGACAGTGCGTACACAAGGTGGTTCAGCACCCCGCCCGCCCGGGACGACTTTTTCTTCAGAACCATTGGGGCCTTTACCGCAGCGACGACTGGGGCGACAACTGGATCGACATCGCCAACGGCGTTCCATCTGATTTCGGTTTCGCGATGCAGATGCATCCACACGATCCGGACACGGTTTATATCGTCCCGATAGAGGCGGACGTATTTCGCGCCACGCCGGACGCAAAGCTGCGCGTCTATCGGACGAGAAACGCGGGGAAGAGCTGGGAAGCGCTCACGCGAGGGCTGCCGCAAAACAACGCCTACGAGAACGTTCTACGCGATGCTTTGACCGCCGACTCATTCGATGCGGCGGGGATTTATTTCGGCACGCGCAGCGGAAAGCTTTATGGTTCCCGCGACGAAGGCGCGACGTGGAGCGAAATGGCCGATGGACTGCCGCCGATCGTTTGCGTAAAGACGGGAACCGTGGGGACAGCTTGATAACCGTCGAGCTACCGAGCGTACTGTGTTCGTACACCGAAGATCAATCGTCGCTCGTTTTGGACGAGTCGTGCAACACAATCGGTGATGCCCTCCTGGCGCTGGGAAGGAAGTCACCCGGCGCGCTCGACCGCATCGTTGACGAGCGTGGGGAAGTAAGACGCCACGTCAATCTCTTCGTCAATGGTGAGAATATTCGTTTTCTCGATGGACTGAGCACGCGCGTCCCAAAGAACGCCACGATATTTGTCCTCGCCGCTGTCAGCGGTGGGTAGCCGAGACGAGAAGCTCTCGAAGGAAGGATCCAGTGCAGACTCGCGATCGTGAGCTCGACCAGCTGAGCGCTGAGCTCAAGCGGCTCGATTATGTCGTCGTTGAACACGGCGAGTGGATTTGCGTGCGGCTGCCACTGCTCGCGAGCGTTGTGATTCGGCACAGCGAAGGGCGTTTTCGATTCGTGCCCCAATTCGGCCCGTTCCGGCGCAGCGGTGGATTGTTATTCACTTCGGGCGTGTCGGCCGCCGCAGTCGGTGGCACCGTCTTCGCCCTCGGCGCGGCACCGCTGACTTTCCTGGTGGGTTTCCTGGGAATTGTCGCACTGGCGCACGACGCCTGCCGCTTCGTTCTCACCGAGGGCTGTCTCACGCGGCTTCAGCAGCTTATCGCGCCGCGCGGCGTGTTCCCCACTACCACCGAGGCGCCAGCGTTGACGGTCGCTTTCAGCCAAACCGCACTTCACGGAGAAAGTCCGATTTCGACGATGACAGATCAACACATTTCGGAGCGGACCGTCTAACACATGCAGAGACGCGAAGTCGTACGCTTCCTCGGTGCCGCGCTCGCACTGCCCTTCCTTCCGCGTGGGCTCGACGCCGCGATCACGCTCGGCAAGGATCTTCACGCGCGCCTGGACGACGTTCCGTTCAGAACACTCAATCCGGCGCAGCAGGCGCTCGTAACGAACATCGCGGAAATGATCATCCCCGAAACCGATACGCCGGGAGCAACGCGGGTTAAAGTTCCGGAATTCATCGATCTCATCTTGACCGAATGGGCGAGCGATGAGGAGCGGACAAATTTTCTCGCCGGCCTCGCGGACATCGATGCTCGCAGCATGACAAGCGGAAACGCGAAATTCGTGAATCTGACACAGGCGCAGAAAACGGAGCTGCTCACAACGCTCGATAAAGCGCGCAACGACAAGGCCGGCGGCGGATTAGCATTCGAGAGACTCAAGGCGCTCACCGTGTATGGCTACTTCACGTCGAAGCCCATTCAGCAGGATGTCCTGAAAACGCAGATGTTCTTCAACGGCTACAACGGAAACGTCCCCTTCACGCCGGCCGTTTAACAAATGCCGCCACTCACTTATGACGCGATCGTCGTCGGCTCGGGGATCTCCGGCGGCTGGGCGGCAAAAGAGCTGACGCAGAAAGGTCTGCGCACCATCGTCCTCGAGGCGGGACGGCCGATCGATCCAGCCGTGGACTACGTCGAGCACGTAATGCCGTACGAGAAGCGCTACCGGGCGATGGGCGATCGCAATCGTCTGGAACGGTATCAACCGATCCAGTCCCAGTGTGGCGCGTGCGACGAATACGCGGGCAAGTTCTTCGTCAACGATCTCGACAATCCGTACTCGACGCCCGAGGGTAAGCCATTCTCGTGGATCCGCGGCCGGCAGGTCGGCGGAAAGTCGATCATGTGGGGCCGGTGCGTGTTCCGCTGGAGCGATCTCGACTACGAGGCGAACGCGAAAGAAGGCATCGCGGTCGACTGGCCGCTGCGGTACAAGGACGTGGCTCCGTGGTGGAGTTACGTCGAGAAGTTCGTCGGTATCCAGGGTCGTCGCGAAGGACTCGCGCAGCTTCCGGACGGTGAGTTCCTCGAGCCGTGGCCGATGAATGCGGCCGAGCAAAAAGCGCGAGAAGTTTTGCTCACCAAGTTTGGCGGCGAGCGATTAGTCACCAACATGCGGCTCGCCGTGCTCACCGAAGACCACCTCGGCAGACAGAAGTGCCATCTGTGCGGCAATTGTTATCGCGGCTGCGTAACGCTGTCTTATTTCAGCAGCCTCAACGCAACTCTGCCCGCGGCGAAGAAAACGGGAAAGCTGACGCTTCGACCGTTCAGCGTCGTGCATAGCGTCATCTACGACCCACGCACGAAGAAAGCGACCGGCGTGCGTGTAGTCGACAGCAACACGAAGGAGATGTTCGACGTCAAGGCGAAAGTAATTTTCCTGTGCGCGTCAGCGTTGGAATCGACGCGAATCCTGCTCAACTCCGCCACCGCCGAATTTCCGAAGGGACTCGGTAACTCAAGCGGCGAGCTTGGCCACAACCTGATGGATCACATCATGGGCGGCGGCGCGACGGGAGAGCTGCCGTGGGCGAAGGATCGGAGGGAAGTTGGGAGACGCCCCGACGCGATCTATGTCCCCCGATTCCGGAACGTGAAGTCGAAGCATCCCGATTTCCAGCGCGGGTATGGGTTCGAGGGGCGAGCCGAGCGTGCGGGATGGGAGCGCGGAACGAGGGTGGCGGGTTTTGGCGCGAGCTTCAAGAAAAAGCTCATCGGCGATCTCGGACCGTGGGAGATGACTTTCGATGGATTCGGCGAGATGCTCCCGCGCCACGAGAACTTCATCGAGATCGATCCGCATCTTGTGGATGCCTGGGGAATCCCGGCGCTGCGCATCAACTGCGCGTACAGCGAGAACGAGCTGAAGATGCAGGACGACATGGTAGTGACCGCGACGGAGATGTTGGAGGCAATGGGCGCGACCAACATCAGGACCTTCAAGGAGAACAACGCACCCGGACTCGTGATTCATGAGACGGGCACGGCCAGAATGGGGCGCGATCCGAAAACGTCGGTGCTCAACGCGCACAACCAGATGTGGGATGTGCCGAACGTGTTCGTCACCGACGGCGCCTGCATGACGTCAACGGCGAACCAGAATCCGAGCATCACCTACATGGCGTTGACGGCGCGAGCGGTGAACTACGCTGTGGGACAGATGAAGAAGCGGGAACTTTAGTTCGGTATTTGATGCAGAAAGTCGCCGTGCTATTGCTGTGCGTCTGGGGCTGCGTTCACCGTTCGCCCGAAGAACCCATACTTCGCGCGCTTGCTGACCATGCCCGCCTATCCCGTTTCCCCGGCGAATCCACACCGCAGAACGTCCGATTTCGTGATGACCTTACGGCAAGAATATTCAGAGATCTCGTGCGCAGCGGCGTGTACCGGATCGTGCCAAAGGGCCAGCCCCTCTTTTGCCCCGGCGTTTTGGATACCCCTAATCATGGGTACCTGCTCGGTGTAGGGGTGATCGCCGTAAGCGGCGACAGCGCGGTAGCGACCGTTTCGCAAATGTGCACCGCATTTTCCGCGACTTGCGCGATAGGGCACAACTGCGGTTTCATGGGAAATGCAATCGACTACGAGACTCAATATCTTCTGCGGAAGGTCAATAAACGCTGGAAGGTCGTACGCCCGCTGGGTACTGCTGTTGCAATTCCCGGTTGACCATCGAAAGGGGGAACGATCATGGCCGGATTTCTAATGCTGTGGCTGCCGATTCTGCTCTCGGCGGTTTTTGTTTTCATCGTCAGCTCGATCATCCACATGGCGTCGCCGTGGCACAAGAACGACTACCCGAAACTGCCGAACGAAGACCAATTCAGGAACGCGCTTCGTCCGCTTGCCATTCCGCCGGGTGACTACATGGTTCCTCGGCCAACCACGAGGGACGAACTGCGCACTCCGGAATTCGCGGAAAAGGTGAGGCAGGGCCCGAACGTCGTGATGACGGTTCTTCCGAACGGTCCCTTCTCGATGAAAAGGAATCTGACGCAGTGGTTCCTGTATGCGCTCGTAGTGGCCGCGTTAGCCGCAGTCGTCGCCGGAATGACGTTACCGATCGGCGCCCCATATCAGTCGATCTTCAACCTCGTTGCGATTACCGCCTTCATTGGTTTTGCAGTCGCACTCTGGCAGATGTCGATCTGGTACTCGCGGTCGTGGGCGACGACGTTCAAGGCGACGGCAGACGGACTGATCTACGCGCTGATCACAGCGGGAGTGTTCGCATGGTTGTGGCCGCGCTGATTCGCTCGGAGACTTAGCGGCGCCAAAATCCAGTCGTTGGACACTAGTCGCGACGATCCTCGCGTCGAGCATGACGTTCATCGACATGACCGTCGTGAACGTCGCGCTCCCCGCGCTGCAAAGAGAGCTGCAGGCAACCATCACCGACGTGCAGTGGGTGATCGAGGCCTACGCGCTCTTCCTCGGTGCACTCATTCTCGTCGGCGGATCGCTCGGCGATCAATTCGGCCGCAAGAAAGTTTTTCTCATCGGCGTTGTCGCCTTCACGGCCGCATCGGTGTGGTGCGGCGTTGCGGGATCTCCACGCCAGCTCATCATCGGCCGTGCGTTGCAGGGAATTGGCGCGGCGTTTCTGGTGCCGGGAAGTCTGGCAATCATCAGCGCGACATTCGACGGTGCCGAGCGCGGCCGCGCGATCGGAACATGGTCCGGCTTTAGCGCGATCACGACCGCGATCGGCCCGGTGATCGGCGGCTGGCTGATCGATCACGTCAGCTGGCGATCCGCCTTTTTTGTCAACGTGCCATTCGCGGCGATCGTCGTGCTGTTGTCGCTACGCTACATGAAGGAGAGCAAGGATCCGTCGCGCACCGGTCGCATCGACTGGATCGGTGCTCTGCTCGCCGTTCTCGCACTAGGCGGAATCGTGCTCGGATTGCTCGAGTGGCCGCCGCTTGGACCACAACATCCGCTCGTGATCGGCTCGCTTGCAATAGGCTTGGTTTGTCTCGTTCTCCTCGTGGTCGCCGAGCACCGCGCGCGCAGCCCGATGATGCCGCTGCACCTGTTCAAGTCGCAGACGTTTTCGCTCGCAAACCTTCTCACTCTACTCCTTTACGGTGCGATCGGAGTTGTGTTCTTCCTCGTCCCGCTGCTGCTCATTCAGGTGCAGGGTTACTCGGCGACTATTGCCGGCGCAGCGTTCCTGCCGTTTCCGATCATCATGTTCGCTTTGTCTCGATGGTCTGGCGGGCTGGTGGCGCGGACTGGCGCGCGTCTACCGCTCACTATCGGCCCAGTGGTTGCGGCGCTCGGACTCGCGTTGTTCCAGCGTGCAGGTATCGCCCCTTCGTACTGGCCGACGATTTTCCCAGCGGCAGTCTTGCTCGGCCTCGGCATGGCGATCACTGTGGCACCGCTCACGACGACCGTCATGGCGGCTGTTCCATCCGATCATTCCGGTGTCGCATCCGGAATCAACAACACCGTCGCGCGCGTTGCTGGCCTCCTTGCCATCGCGATCTTCGGAGTTTTGTTGGTGCGGCGATTCGAAGTCGAGATGAGGCCGCGCCTGGAGCGGATGGGGTTATCGCAAGAGGCGAAGGCCCAGATCCTCGAGGAGCTTCCGAAGATGGCCGGGGCGCAGGTCGGATCCCTCTCGATCGAAGAAGAAGAGCGAACGCACGTAAAGCGCGCGATTGACGAGTCGTTCCTCGCCGGATTCAGGATCGTCGTGATGGGAGCCGCGGTCCTGGCTCTCGGGGCGGCAGCGTTCGGATCGGGTATCAGCTCCGATCGAAAAGCGACTTCAGCGCGCTCTTCACCGTAATTCGCCGGAGGTACTGGAGCTCGTCGGCAGCGAATGGAACCGGTACGACCTTGAAGTATTCGGTGAGGGCATTGTTCCGAACGGTGTTATCGAGCGCGAGGAGATCGAGCAGCCCCGATGTGACCGGAGGATTGGGCAAGATCTTCTGGGCAAAAGCGACGATCGGACGCAGCGCTTTGATCGGCACGGGTACCAGCCTGCGGGTGGTTCCCATCGCCGTGAGAATGCGCTCGGTCATGTCTTTCAGTGTCAGCGGGACGGCACCTCCGAGATCGTAGCTTTGATGCACCGTCTCCTTTTTTTCGAGAGACATTCGCACGACGCGGGCTACGTCGTCGACGGCGATCGGTTGAAACCGCGCTTTGCCGCCACCGGGTAGCGGAAAGAACTTCGGCGTGAGCTTTATCAATCTGCCGAGTACGTTCACGAACTGATCTTCCGGCCCGAAGATCACTGATGGTCGTAGGACAGTCCATCGCAGGCCGCTCGTCCTCATCGAATCCTGCGCGACACCCTTGCTGTGGAGAAACTTGTGAGGTGAGCGACTGTCGGCGCCGTTCTGCGACATGAACACGATGCGATCCACGTTCTCAGCTCTGGCGGCGGAGATCAGTCGCTCCGTCGCTGCAGTGTTCGTCTCGACGTAGCTCTCGTTCTTTTTCTCGATCGCGATCGCGGCGAGGTGGACGACGGCGCCGCAACCGTTGAGTGAGCTGCGTAGTGTCGTGGCGTCACGCACATCGCCGACGCGGAATTCTACGGGCAGTTGGCCGAGCGCCATGGCGGCTTTCGCGGGATCTCTGATGAGCGCGCGAACCTGCCAGCCATTTTTCGCAAGCTCGCGACACGTGTGAGTGCCGACGAGGCCGGCGGCACCCGTCACCAGCACCGGCTTTTTCTTGTCGGCCGACAGCGCGAGCGGCTGCTCGGCGACGGCGGTCGCGGGTCCTTCGCTGCCGTACGAGTAAGACCCGCGTTCGCCCATCAACCCTTACTGCCGCGGTCCACGCCGCGTGTACCGCGTACGACGATGCGGTAGATGAGCAGGAACAACCCGAGCGTCAGGAGTAGATGGATCCATCCGGGCGCGGTCATTGTAAAAGTGACGAACGCCCAGAGTGCAAGCATCAGAATGGCGACGATTATCCAGAGATCCATGCTAGTTTTCGTTGACCTGGAGTGTGACGACTCATAACTTCAGACAGTCAATTGTGCAGCTGTTCCAACAGACATTTTCAGCACCATCGTTGGGGCGGGGAACTCACTTTTTGAGCCAACAAGTCCTTCGAGTGGGTCCAATAAACTTTGCTGACGTCATGCCCCAGTGCGGGGAAGACGGTAGGCGGGGTGAGGGCCTCAAAAATTCGACCGGGCTTCAAAAAACCTCTCCGTCCCATTTTTAAGCTCCGCCAATCCATCGGCGGAGCTTTTTGCTGCGATTCGACCTTCCGTCGCCCCAGTTTAATGGTAATTGGCCTCCGTGCGGGCGGCGGCGCCGCTGGCTCTACGATATCTTACGGCAAACATGCCGCGCGTAACAGTCACCCGCCGACTGCGGTTCAACGCCGCCCACCGCGTACACAATCCGAAGCTCTCCGATTCGGAGAACACGCGACTGTTCGGGAAGTGCAACAATCCGAACTGGCATGGGCACAACTATACGCTCGACGTATCGGTCGAGGGTGAGATCGACGAGAAGACCGGCTACGTCTGGGATCTCTCGCAGCTGAAAAAAATCGTCGAGCGCGAGGTCGTCGACATCGTCGATCACAAGAACTTCAACCTCGACGTTCCGTTCATGAAGGATGTCATCCCGACGTCGGAGAACATCATCGTCGCATTCTGGAAAATTCTTGCGCCACAGGTGAAGCCCGGCAGACTCGCCCGGCTGGTCCTGTGGGAAACTGAGAACAACTATGTCGAGTACACAGGACAGTAACGCGGTGGCCGATTTCGAGGATCTCGAGGTCTCACGCGAGTTCGAGGAGCTCGTCCGCCGCGAGCTCGAGCTGATTGGAGAAGATCCGGATCGCGAAGGACTCAGGGCGACCCCGAAGCGAGTGGCGAAGGCGCTCGCCTTTCTCACTCAGGGCTACGACAAGACCGCGGAAGACGTCGTCGGCACCGGGATCTTCAAGGAAGAGCACGACAACATGATCATGGTGCGCGACATCGAGCTGTACTCGATGTGCGAGCACCACATGCTGCCCTTCTTTGGCAGGGCGCACATCGCCTACATCCCGAACGGTCGGATCGTCGGACTTTCCAAGATCCCGCGGATCGTCGACGTGTATGCGCGACGTCTGCAGGTACAGGAGCGGTTGACGGAGCAGATCGCCGAGGGATTGTGTAGGGTGCTCAAGCCGGCCGGAGTTGGTGTCGTCATCGAGGCCTATCATCTCTGCATGATGATGCGTGGCGTGGAGAAGCAGAACTCGAAGACGATTACGTCCGCGCTCACCGGTGCTTTCCGCGAGGATCCGAAGACGCGCGACGAGTTCCTGCGGTTGGCGCACAACGGCCGCGGCTAGAGGGTGTCGTCGCTCAGCGGCCGCACTGCCGTAGTAACCGGCGCATCGCGCGGGATCGGCGCCGGCATTGCTGCGGCGCTCGGCGGTGAGGGTGTTCGGGTAGCGCTGGTTGCGAGGACAGAATCAAAGCTCAAGGAAGAATCAGCGCGGATCAAAGGCTCCATCGCGGTTCCTTGCGACATTACAAACGCAAAAGCGGTCGAGCAGGCGACGAAGCGAATCGCGACTGAGCTGGGTGGCGCGCCGGACATCATCGTGAACAACGCGGGTATTTTCAGCGTCGCCGTCGTCGAGGAAACGACCGCCGAGGTTTTCGCGAACACGATCAACACGAATCTCGTCGCGCCTTTTCTTTTTGTGCGCGCGTTTCTCGCCGAGATGAAAAGGCGGAAGACTGGGCACGTCGTGACGATTGGATCGATTGCCGATCGTACCATTTTCACGGGCAACGCCGCGTACTCGGCGGCGAAGTTCGGATTGCGCGCGGTGCACGAAGTGCTGCGCGCCGAGCTGAAAGGAACTGGGGTGCGGACGTCGTTAATCTCGCCGGCGTCGACGGACACGGCCATGTGGGATTCTGTGACGCTTACGGACCCCGTTGCGAATCCGCACGAGACGAGGCCAATGCTCGACCCGCAGGATGTTATGGCAGCGGTTATGTTCGCTCTGACGCGGCCGGAACGGGTGAACATCGACGAGCTGCGCCTGTCGCATAGCTAGGTCGTCGTGTTCATCGAGATGCTCGATCTACTGCGGTGCGTAAACGCGCACGAAGAGACGTGGCTCGTTGCATCGCTGAATGCTGTCTCGGACCGGTTCGTACTCGCGGGGATTCTGGGATGTCCGGTATGCCATGCCGAATATCCGATCAGGAAGGGCATCGCGGATTTCAGGGAGGGCGGGTCGTCGGAGCCTCGCGCAGTAGACCGTCATTGGTCCGATGAAAGTCGTGACGAGCTGGCGACGCGCGTCGGGGCGTTCCTCAATGCGACAGAGCCGGGATCAACGGTAGTTCTTGGCGGCAGTTGGGCCGACGCGGCGCACGAGCTGGCGGTCATGACGGACATGCGTGTGCTTGCGCTCAATTCACGAGCGGGAATCGAGGAATCCGAGCGTGTTGGTCTGCTGCAGATCCGGAATCAAATCCCGCTGGCGCCAGCGTCCGTGGTCGGTGTTGCCCTCGACGCGGGCTTCGCACCCGGGACGATTGCGTCGGCGCTCGAGGTGGTTCGGCCAGGCGGAAGAATCGTTGGTCCCGCCTCGATTGCTGCCCCACCAGAAATCTCAGTTCTCGCGCGCGATGAACGTTACTGGGTCGCGGAGAAGCCGGCTGAGATAATTTCGCTGCGGCGAGCGACAGTTACTGAATGAAAGTTGCAGATGCTTTTTTAGGCGGCAATCTGTCCCGACGCACGGTCATTTGGCTCATCCCCATCCTCCTCGCCATCCATAATGCCGAGGAAGCAGTTGCGTTCACTCGGATGCAGCGACACCTCGTACTGCCCGAGCCATTCGCAACGCTCGAGTCCCGACTCAGTTATCCGGTGTTACTGCAAGTTCTTGCGACGCTATCCATCGTGGGATTCATGCTCGCCGCGTTCGTCGCTCTCCGTCCCCAGGCTCGAGGGGCGCTATGGCTCTTGCTCGCGCTCGAGGCTGCGGTCGCGATCAACGCGGTCGCACACATCGCCAGCGCCATAGTGATCTTTCATGGATACGCCCCTGGTCTGCTGACAGCCGTGCTCCTCAACGCCCCGTTTGCCGTCTACGCACTCGGTCGCGCGAAGCGAGAAGCGTGGGTGAGCGCCAGGGCGTGGGTGACGCTGTGGGCCGGCGGAGCCATTCTGCACGGGCCGATTCTTATCGGCGCGTTATGGGTCGCCACACGGTAGCATGTTGTCTCGAATGGTTGTGACGCGCATTGGCGCGTTTCTCAATGGCGGCCGTGCGGAGCCTTATCGATGCCTTTTTTCAGGAAGTGAAGCGCGCGAATATTATGTAGCGAGCCTTGCAGCGTATTACCGAGCACTATTGTGAGCCACGCTTCGCCTAGGTGGGCCTGCTCTAAGCCCTTAGTGGAGAGAATCCAATGTTGTTAGTGCGCGCAAAGGTCGCGAGTTATGCTGCGTTTCAGATTCTCTCGCAATCCAATAGGCGTTAGGCGGACAAGAATGAAATCAGTGACTGACATCTTCCGTAGGCTTATCCTTCGATACCAGATAAGAGCGTTCCTTCCGCTCGTCGTCCTAGGTTCCTGTTCGCCTGCGCCGGCGACAACGACGGCAAAAGCGCCGATGACGCAGCCGTCAGAGTTCGTTGGTCGCTGGGTTAGGCTCCGTGATGACAGCACATGGGGCGACACTCTGCAGTATCTATCTGATGGACGTGTGTTGGGCTCGTCAGGCCATTCCGTTCCCTCGAGTGCACGCTGGGGAGTGCGTGCAGGTCTGGGGCGATCGAAGGAGTTTTGCGCCGCTGACGAGAAAGAGGGCTACTGTCAGACATTTCATCTACAAGACTCAGTAATGGTTGTCGATGGCGGCCCCAGTGGTCCCACATATTTTCGACGCGCGCACTAGTCTGTCGCCCTGCGCGCCGCCTAACGAACGTTGCAGCTGACGAGCGCTCGCTTTAAGGAATTGAGGTTGATCGCAACTATAGCAGAATCGCTCGCAGCTGAACTAAGGCGTTAGGCAGACTCAATGCAGTGATGCATTAGGCAGCATCTGCGTAGGAGAGATTTATGAAGAAAACGTATCTGGCGTTCCTCGGACTGGTCTCGGTTGCCACAGCCTGTTCCGAATCAGTGGCTCCTGACAACATTGCGTTGTTCAGCGATATCGTGTCCCTTCAAGTGAAGGCTGGACTCGGACAGCAGGCGTACAGCGTTGACAGCGCCGCAAAGTTCAATTTCGTCGCGTATAATCGTTTGCCTCGCCAGATCGTCGTTTACGGGGCTGGCTGCATTATCACTCTAGAACTACAGAACCTGCAGGGCGTCACCGTATTCCCTTCCGGCGCGCGACCGTGCCTTCCTCCGCTCGAAACCTTTCGTGTGTCGGCACGTGATTCAGTCGTAGGCAACGTTCTTCTCTCCGGCGCACGCGGAGACCCGTCGACGATAGGAATGTTCGCACTACCCGCGGGAACGTTTCGGATGCGCATCGTCATCCAAGGGGTAACTGACACAAAGAGCTATAACCCGGTGCGTGTCGAAAGTGGATGGAGCGACGTGTTTAGCGTCTCGCCGTAACCCGCTGCCTAACGATCGTTGCAGCAGACGAGCGCGCGTGCTAATGAACACGTATGAGCGGCGTTCTTAATTGGTCGCTCGCAGCTGAACTGGGGCGTTAGATGGCCATATACATCGGAGCAACGTGCAGTTCCTGACCGCTGACGAATCACGTGCGTGGAGCTCTCGCCATGGCTATCACCTGAACGAGTCATTCGGACGCCCAATCGCCGGCGAGGTTTTAACACCATTACGCTTCCACATTCCGCCAGATGCCGGGGCGCGCGTGACGCTCGCCCGAACACTTTGGGAAACCGCTGGCGCTGACGCGCCTGAGGTGCTCGTGTGGGTGACAGAGTGGAGCATCTGGCCATCTGGCGAGCACATGGCGCTTGCCGAGGCTGCGCGGCGGGGACTGGGAGCGAAACATACGCTGAGTGATTCGCCTGGGCACGTGACTCAGCTCGGTGAAAGCGACTCGGGCTTGAGCATCCTTTGTCTGGCAGTCTTGTTCCTGTGGGACTGCTGGGTGCTTCCTGCTGACGGACGGCCGGCGGTGTTCATCTCGCATGATGAATTTGGTGTCGTGGACACTCGCAACGATGACCGTGGTCTCCGTCGACGCTTGGAAGCACTTGGACTCGTGAATGACAGCGCGCCGGCATCTAACGAACGTTGCAACTGACAAGCACTTTCGGATGCGGCTTCGCCGCAATGGTGATAGTGTGCTTGCAGCTGAACTAGGGCGTTAGGCGTACAACAAATCCCTTTGCAGGTTAAGTATGCCTGGGACCTTCCGCGTCGAGAGTACCTTCACGATAACCGGACGAGGGTTCGTCATTGCCGGGGACGTCGCCGCGGGAAACGTCCGGATCGGCGGGTGGGTGGCCATACCGGATGGCGCCGACGCCACTCGCCTCGTTCGGGTGACAGACGTCAGCATGGGTCGTCGAGCGAACGGCGTTTCTGATTTCGTCGGGCTCCTCCTCGGCGAATTGCGCCCGGAGGAGGTGACCGCGTTGCGCGAGCGCCTCACAACCGGCTTGGATCTGAGGGTCGAAGACCCGGAGCCAGGCTACGAGCCCCCACGGGTTACGCGGCCGTCGTGGGCGGTGCCACGTCCGTGGTGGAAGTTCTGGTCCGCGACCTGACGCCTAACAAACGTTGCAGCTGACAAGCACTTTTCGGATGCGGCTTCGCCGCAATGGTGATACCGTGCTTGCAGCTGAACTAAGGCGTTAGGCAGACTCAATGCAGTGATGCATTAGGCAGCATCTGC
>JBJMOA010000137.1:0-2892 GCA_045803975.1 Gemmatimonadaceae bacterium | reverse complement strand
GTTCCAGTATGCGGAACGTCCTCCGCGGGCTTGAAGATGACGGCGTTTCCGCAAACAAGGGCCGGAAACATCTTCCACGTCGGGGTCGCCATCGGGAAGTTGAACGGACAGATGAGACCCGCAACGCCGATCGGCCGGCGATAGCTCATCGCCCACTTATTGCGCAGCTCACTGGGAACGGTTTTTCCGAACAGTCGCCGGCCCTCGCTCGCGGCGTAGTAGGCGGTGTCGATTCCTTCCTGCACATCTCCGCGCGTCTCGGTGAGGGGCTTCCCCATTTCGCGCGTCATGGCGTCAGCAATGTCTTCCTTGCGCTTGGTCATGATGTCGCCGACCACACGCAGCACGTCTCCACGCGCCGGAGCCGGAGTCCGCCGCCACCTGGCAAATCCGCGCTTTGCGCTTTCCACCGCGCGCTCGACATCTCGGCGATCGGAGAGCGGGAATTTGCCGATCACGTCACCGCGATCGGCGGGGTTACGGTTGTCGAAGTACTCGCCGGATTCGGGCGCGACCCACTTCCCAGCGATATAGTTGTTGAACTTTTTCATTTGGTCTTTTGGTAATTCGTAGGTGAGTACCTGCTTTCCGCTTCCCGCTTCCCGCTTCCCGCTTCCCGCTTCCCGCTTCCCGCTTCCCGCCTCCCGCCTCCCGCCGCGTCAGCTGTGCTCGCGCGAGAGCGAATATCGCTCGATCTTCTTGTACAGGTTCGATCTCGGCATCTCCACCGCCCGCGCGGTCTCTGATACGTTCCAGTCGAATTCACGGAGCTTGTTGAGCAGGAATGCCCGCTCCGCGGCGTCCTTGAACTCCTCGAAGGTCCGGCACTGGGTGAGTGTGGCCAAACCGGCGTCGTCGAGAGCGCGTTGTCCCGCCAGCCGATCGATGTCGCGGGCAGAGATCTGAGTCTCCGGGGCGAGGATGAGCAGCCGCTCGACGGTGTTGCGCAGCTCGCGGACGTTGCCCGGCCAATCGAGCGAGCTCAGTCGCTCCAGAGCATCGGCGGTAAATGCGCGCGGGGGGATTCCCTCGCGGGCCGACAGTGTCACAGCGAAGTATTGGGCGAGCATTGGAATGTCTTCGCGCCTTTCACGAATGGGCGGAACGTGTATCGGCACCACGTTGAGCCGGTAGTATAGATCCTCACGGAACTTGCCCCCGGCGATCTCATTCTCCAGCGTCTTGTTGGTCGCCGCGATCACCCGCACATCGACCGAGATCGGTTTGGCGCCCCCGATGCGCGTGATGACGTTGTCCTGCAGCACTCGCAGCACTTTCGCCTGGGCGGCCAGACTCATGTCGCCAATCTCATCCAAGAAGAGAGTTCCACGATTGGCCTGCTCGAACTTTCCCGCGCGATCCTGCACCGCTCCGGTGAACGAGCCCTTCATGTGGCCGAACAGCTCGCTCTCGATCAGCTCGCTGGGGATCGCCGCGCAGTTCACCTCGATAAAAGGCTTGCTCGCCCGCGAGGACATTCGATGGAGTGCCCGTGCCACCAGCTCCTTGCCCGTCCCGTTCTCTCCAGTGATCAGCACCCGCGCCGGGGTAGCGGCAACCTTCTCGATTTTTTCCATCAGGGCACGCATGACCGGAGTCTTCCCGACGATCTCGAACGGCGCATCGACGGATTGCTTGAGACGCTCGTTCTCTTCCTTCAGATCGAGATTCACGAGCGCATTCCGCAGCATCACGAGAATCCGGTCCGTGTCGAGTGGTTTCTCGAGGATCTCGTAGGCGCCAAGCTGGGTCGCCTCGACCGCCGTCCGAATGGTGGCGTGGCCGCTGATCATGACCACGAGCGCGTTCGGGTCGATCTCGCGAAGCTTCTTGAGCGCCTCCATCCCGTCCATTCCCGCCATCTTCACGTCGAGGAATACGAGGTGCGGGCGCCACTTTTGGTACTCGGCTATTCCGTCCGTCGCGCTGGCGACGGAGCGGACTTCATACCCCTCGAACTCGAGCAGCTGCCCGAGGGCGGCACGAATTCCCTGCTCATCGTCGATGACCAGGATTCTGCGACTCACCGGACACTCTTATAGAGGGTGATCTTGCCGTTGGCGATCCGCACATCTGAAATGTAAGAGGGCATCACCATCGGCAAACCGTTCGAGGAGATTCCCTCGACGGCCTTGCCGCGCTTCATCTGGCTCAGTATGCGCGGGATGAGCGCGTCAGGAACATCGAGCTTTCCGAGCTTGACCTCCTGCACCAGGAACTCTCCCAGTCCCGGCTTCAGCATGTTTATCGTACCGCCCAGGCGCACACTGTCTCGATCGCCGAGCAGCATGCCGAGCGGCCCGAGTGCTTTGGAGCCGCCGAAATCCTTGAGCTCGACATCAGATCGCACGTACAAACGGTCGCCGATTAACGACGCCTGAGCGTTCTGTGCGGACGGGGGCAGTTGCTTGGCGAGAACAGTGAAGATGTACGACGCGGCCTCTGCCGCAGTCAGGTTTGCGAACACGGGACCTGACTGACCTCCCAGCGACTGCACCGCGACGCGTCCGCGCTCCGCATCAGCGGCCGTCAGGGGCTGCCAACCACTACTGCTGGAAGTCGCGCTGCCGACGGTCGTTGTTGATGAGGGTGTAGTGGAGGTGGGCACGCGTGCATACCAGTACCACGCGGCACCCGCGAGAAGGAGGAGGATAATCAGACAGCCGATCCGGCGGAAAAAGCCTTTCATTTTTCAGAGCGTAAAGGTTGTGGACGAGGGAGAATACCCCCGCACAAGCCGTGCACGCTAGTTGTCGATGGACCGCTGACTGAACCAATTGTCTCGTCGGGTGTTGGGTGACCCATTGCGCGAACGCGGTTCCGTTTGCTTCAAAACGTGTTCACGTTGGCCTGCCACGGTCCGCTACGGTAATGGATGCTTGCAGCCGTGCG
>JBJMOA010000136.1:0-6487 GCA_045803975.1 Gemmatimonadaceae bacterium | reverse complement strand
ATTGGGTGCCTCTAAGATGCCATTGTACCGGGTTTTACGAAATGCCTCTTTCGTATCACCTTAGGGTCATTTTTCTATCACCTTTGCTGAGTTGATGCCCCTTGGACGGGGCTAACGCGCGGTTGGAGTTCGGTCCCTTGGGACGCGCTCAACTGGGGGTATATACCAGTCCGCGAGGTCGAACCACCAGGCGTTCGGGCGCATTTTCGCTGTCCGAACTCGCCGGTGTATTCCGATGATTTTTCGCGGCTCATACAGCCAGATCGCGGGAGCATCTTCGTTGATGAGGGAGTACGCGCGCGTAAATGCTGCGCGTGCGTGCGCGGGATCGGCATCGAGAGCGGTGTCGAGAAGCGCGTCGAAGCGGGGATTGCTGTATCCACCATAGTTCACTCCGTTCTTGCCGATTCCCTTGGTGGTCCAAGCGTCTCTAATCCCATCAGGGCTCGAGCCCATCACCCAACCGCCGAGGGCGGCATCGAACGCACCCTTTACCTCTCTCGCCGTTTGGGTGGCAGACTCGAGGCGCTCCGGGCTGACCCGGATACCCATTCGGCGTAGCTGTTCCTGAAGAATTACGCTCGTTCTTATTCGGTTGGTGCTGGATGTTGGAACGAGGAGGGAGAACGCCAGCTCCCTTCCGTTCCTCGCTCTGAATCCGTCAGTGCCTCGCCGCGTCCAGCCGAGGGAATCGAGGAGTCGGCTCGCGTGCGCCGAGTCGAACGGAATCTGCACGCCGCGCGGATCTGTGCTTGGGAGTGCCCTCACGGTGGGGCCGACTGGCACTACCGCGAAAGTGTCGAGAACACTTCGCGCGAGTGCCGCGCGATCGATGGACATCGCAATCGCCCGTCTCAGTTCGCGTCCGCCGAACAGCGGATGCGGCCGCCTGGGATTTGCTGGATCGCGCAGATTGAAGCGGAGAAATGCGTAATCCATTCCTGGCAGAGTTATCGTGCGCAGGCTGTTAATGCGCGCGAGCTCGCTGATGTTCTCTGGACGCAGTCCGTCGAACACGTCCGCTTCGCCCCCATACAGTTTCGTGACGGCGGCAGTGAACTCCGGCGTGACGGTCCAGATGACGCGGTCCAGCTTCGCGCGCCCGCGATAGTTCGCAGTATCGGCGACGATCTCGACCCTCGCTCCCTTATCCCAGCGCCGCAGCCGAAAGCGTCCTGTTCCGACCGGTGGCGACGCCAATTCTCGCAGTTGGGCCGGCGGAATTTTCTCGAGCTGGTGGGCCGGGAGGATCAACATCTGTGCGGCAGCATCGAGAAACTGCGTTGGCGATCTTCGGCGAAACCAGAACACTGCTGTCAGCGAATCGGTCACTGTCACCGAGTCGATGTTTGCGAGCTCGCTCTCGATCCTGCTGGCAATCGCCGGATTCTTGTTGAGAGCAAACGTGAATTGGATGTCGCGCGCGGTGACGTCCCTTCCGTCGTGCCACTTCGCGCGTGGATTGACGTGAAAGGCGAGCGCGAGTGAATCATCGCCGAGCCAACGCCACCGGTCGGTAAGCTGCGGTCGAAATCTTTTTTCGTCGCGCGTGTCGAGATCAGGGCCGACGTCGGCGAGATAGTCGTAGATCTGCTCGGCGACCTGTTTGGCCTGGATCGAGACCGTGAACGGCGGAAACAGCGTGCCCGGATCCTCCGTCGTTGCGACGACGAGCGTCCCGCCATTCTCGCTCGTACCTCCGGCCGGCGCACGATCGCGGCACGCGAACACGAGGCAACTAAGGGTAAATACCGTGGCCTTGTGCATATGTATGTGCAGAAGCTATCGCCGCCGCCGCCGCGCGGAAGGCGTTGATTCGAGGTGATAGAAAAGTGACACTTCTTGATAGAGAAATGACATTGTTTCCCTTGCAAATCGGTGAAAGACTCAATGATACATGGGAGAACCGGCCGCAAAACGCACGGACGCGATGCCCACTTTTCAGGTGGCACATTTGCACCGCGAGGGGCAGGAAGTGATTATCGTGCCGGTCGACCGATCATTTGGGAAGCGATCGCCGGCCGAACAGTCGCGCATCCAGGAAGCGTTTCAACGCAGCGCCGCGGCGGCAAATATGCGCGGTACAGTCGTGCCCGTCTGGGAAGACGCGTCGGGCAGAATGGCGTTCCGCGCGCCCCCACCCTGGCACGAGTTCTTCCGCAGCATCGACATGGTCTACGTCGCGACAGCTTTGAACTCCAGCCTGAGTCTCGAGACGCAGTAATCGTCGCGAGTCTCGCGGCGCGGTGCGTTTGAGCTTCAAAAATTATTTTTCCACGCGGGCTGCTCTCTATGCCGCGTACCGGCCGGTATATCCGGAAGCGCTATTCGATTTCATCGCGACGCTGCCGGCGCGCCGTCGGACGGCGCTCGATTGCGCCACCGGAAACGGCCAGGCTGCGGTTGGACTGGCAAAGCGCTTCGAGCACGTCGTTGCCTTGGACGCAAGCGCCGAGCAGATCGATCACGCGACAGCGCAGCCGCGAATCGAGTACCGCGTTGCCCGCGCCGAGGACAGCGGACTTCCGCGTAGATCCGTTGATCTCGTTACGGTGGCGCAGGCGCTCCATTGGTTGGACGCGCCTACTTTTTTTGCCGAGGCCGAGCGCGTACTGGTCGACGACGGAGCGATCGCAGTCTGGGGCTATGGCGATCCCACACTCGATTCCGACGCGCTCGATCGAACTCTCCGCGAATTCAATCGCGGTCTGCTCGAGGACTACTGGCAACCTGAGCGCAAATTGCTTCTCAATGGATATCAGTCAATCGATTTTCCGTTCGCCGAAGTCGAAGTCCCGACATTCAAGCTCGAGATGAGCTGGACGCTGGCTGAGGTCGCTGGGTATCTGCGCACCTGGTCTGCCACCGCTCGCTACGTCGCGCAACACGACGTCGATCCGGTGGTCGATGTCGAAAAAGCTCTCATGGTGCACTGGGGCGACCGGGAAAGCCGACGAACAATTTGGTGGCCCCTGCATATGCGCGCCGGCAGGGTTCGCAGGCACGACAGTCGCAAACCGAGCGGTTGAATTGCGCACATCACGGAACGATACTCCGCCAATGACTGAAATCAGAAAACCCGCGATAGGGTCGACCCATTTTTGGCTCGGCCTCGTTGCTTGCGTCGTCACCACTTCATCGGCGAGCGCGCAGCATACGGCGCACACGGCGGGAAGCCAGCGTCTCGACACTCTCGCCACAGCTCCCACCACGCCAAGCCGCGCCACCGCGGACTCGGCGATGATCGCCGATTCGCTGCTAAAGGTCTGCAGGCCGCACGTAGCTCACTCACTCGACGCGTACTCGGCGTGCATTGGGGATGGGATTGGCGCGCTGTCGTCGTCCGGAAACATCGCGCTCGCCATGGCCACGCTCGATCGCCTCGTGCACCTCGATTCGACGCTCGTTCGGCTGGCACATCCACTCGCGCATGCCCTCGGTTACGCGGTACGGTCGACTCCTGCGACGGCAACCCGTCTGCTGTCACAGTGCGACGACCGGTACCAGTCGGGATGCTACCACGGAATTCTTCAGCGCTACTTCGACGCGCGCATCGGCAGGCCAATCGCGCAGAGCGTGCTGGTTGCGCCGTGCGATGGGCTGCGCGGAACCGCCGAGCAGTTTCGTTTGTTCGATTGCCTCCACGGGACTGGGCACGGCCTGATGATGTATCACAGGTACGACCTGAATGCGTCGCTCAAGGATTGCGACCGCCTCGCTGCCGATTGGGAGCAATGGAGCTGCTACGGTGGCGTGTTCATGGAGCACAACATGGGCGTGCATATGCAGGCTCTCGGCGACGGCGTTTTCGGGATGCATCAGCACACGACACCGGGCCCAACCGTCGTGTTGTTCAAGCCCGATGATCTGCAGTATCCCTGCAATGCGACGCCGGCACGATACCGGGTCGCGTGTTACGAGCTGCAGACCGACCTCATTCTTCCGGCGGTGAAACAGGACTACAGAAAGGCGAGCGCCGCGTGTGACGCAGCGTCGGACACCAGCTGGGTTCGTGCATGCTACCACGGTCTCGGCAGAAACGCGTCAGGGTCGGCGCTCTTCGATTACGAGGGCATCAAGAAGCGATGCAGCCTCGCCTCGCCGGCCGGGATGCCTTTCTGCTACGAGGGTGCGGTCCGCCATCTGGCGTACGCGCCTAGTGAGCTACCGAGGGGCGTCGCATTCTGTAAGTCGCTGCCAGAGGGCGAGAGCCGGGTCCGTTGCTGGCATGGGGTCGGGCTCCAGGTGAACGGGTTTTTCGCGGATCGGGCTTCGCGACAACGTGCCTGCCAATCGGAGATCGTCAGCGATGTGGCCGCCTGCGCTCAGAGCGCGGGCATTGTGCAAAGCTCATCACTGAGGCGTTAGGCCGCCCTAGAAGCCTTTAACTGCCGCGCGCGGGGTGCGCGACTTGCTTGATCCGTGACGCGATGCGCGTGTTTCGAGCAATGGCGAACGCGCAAAACACGGGGATGACGTTGGAAACGCGAAAGATTGGATCTCTCGACGTATCAATCGTCGGGCTGGGCTGCAACAACTTTGGTGGACGCATCGACGAGCAGCGTACCCGCGAAGTCATCGATGCAGCCATCGATGCAGGGATCACGCTCTTCGATACCGCCGATATGTACGCCGAGGGTCGAAGCGAGGAGCTAATCGGTCGTTTTGTCGGCGAGCGGCGGCGCCAGGTGATTATCGCGACGAAGTTCGGGTACGAGATGCCGGGCCAGGGTCGGGGCGCGCGGCCTGAGTACGTGAGGCGGGCTTTGGACGCCAGTCTCAAAAGGCTCCGCACTGATTACGTCGATTTGTACCAGCAGCACGTCCCGGATCCCGATGTTCCGATCGCGGAGACTCTGGGCGCTCTCGACGAGCTCGTGCGAGCTGGCAAGGTGAAGGAAATCGGCTGCTCGAATTTCTCCGCGGAGCAGCTTCGGGAGGCAAGCGACGCAGCTTCCCGAAAAGACGGGTCGGCGAGATTCGCGAGCGTGCAGAACGAGTACAGCCTGCTTGATCGCGAACCCGAGGAGGGCGTTCTGGACGAATGCGAGCGGCAGCAGATCGCGTTTCTTCCGTATTTCCCGCTAAAAAGCGGGCTGCTTACAGGAAAATATCGAAAGGGTCAGCCCATACCCGAGGGTTCGCGCGTCGCCAAGTACGAGCGCTATCGAAAGGTCCTGACCGAAGAGAACCTCGACAGGGTGGAAGCGCTGGCAGAATACGCCGAGTCGAAGGGCCACACGATTCTCGAGCTGGCTGTCTCGTGGCTGCTCGCGCACCGCGTGGTGGCGTCAGTCATCGCCGGCGCTACGTCAGCGGACCAGGTCCGCGCGAACGTGACGGCTGCTGATTGGCAACTGGAGGAAGATGATCTCGAGGAGATCGACAACGTGCTTCGCGCCGGCGCTGCCGCGAAGTCCTGACCGCGCTACGGGGAACGCTGAACGCCGGATGTCCAGATAGTAGCGTGGGCAGTAAGAGTTGCAGCGTCAATTTCAATCACAACATGGAGAACACTGTGAAGCGATTTATTCTTTCCACAACGGCGGCGGCGGCGATGCTGTTCGCCGGGTCGGCGAACGCGCAATTTTCTTCGAATCCGTTCCAGATCGGTGCGTCCGGAGGCGTCGCGTTCCCGCTCAGCGATCTTGGAGATGGGACCAACACCGGATTCAACGTCGCCGTCGCGGTCGGATACAAGCCGCTGTATCTGCCGATTGGAATCCGCGCCGAAGCGGCGTACAATCAGTTCAACTTCGAGGGCGGTGGCGGTAACATCAACATTCCTGCCTTCACCGGAAATCTGACTTACGAGCTGCCGACGATGGGCTTTCGGCCGTACGCGATCGGGGGCGTGGGTCTGTACCGCACGACCGTCGACATCGACGGCGCAGGCAGCGACGCCGAGAACCACTTTGGGTTCAACGTCGGCGGTGGCTTCAAGATCCCGTTGACCACGAGCTTCGAGACGTTCGTCGAGGCGCGTTACAATCACGTGTCGATGGATGGCGGGACGTTCGCATTCGTTCCGGTTACGGTCGGAATAATGTTCTAGTCGCAAGGCATGAAAAAAAGGCCAGCCTCTATTGGGCTGGCCTTTTTTATTGCTGCGGCGGCCAGGCTTTTACTGAACCGCGTTGATCATGTCGAAGATCGGCAAGTACATCGCGACCACCATTCCGCCGACGATGACGCCGAGGAAGACGATCATGATCGGCTCGAGCAGCGAGAGGAGGTTGCTCACGGCCGCATCGACTTCTTCGTCGTAGAAGTCAGCGATTTTCGACAACATCTCGTCCAGACCGCCAGTCTGCTCACCGACCGCGATCATCGAGATGACCATCGGCGGGAAGACCTTCGATTTCTGCAACGGCTGCGCGATCGTGTCACCACCGGCGATCGACGAGCGCGACTGCATGATCGCATCCTGAATGACACGGTTACCCGCGGTCTTCGCCGTAATCTCGAGGCCTTCGAGAATGCTGAC